>JAPLML010000647.1 GCA_026387055.1 Planctomycetota bacterium
GCCTACCACGAGGCCGGCCACGTGCTGATGTCGATCCTCATGGAGCCCGACGTCGAGCCGCTGCACAAGGTCAGCATCATCCCGCGCGGCCTGATGCTCGGCGCCACGATGTTCCTGCCCGAGAAGGACCGGTACACCATCGGCCGGCGGCAGTGCCTCGGGCAGATCAAGGTGGCGTTCTCGGGCCGCATCGCCGAGGAGCTCTTCTGCAAAGACATCACCTCGGGCGCGTCCGACGACATCCGCCACGCCACCGCCATCGTGCGGCGCATGGTCTGCGACTGGGGCATGAGCGACCGCATCGGCCCCATCCGCTACACGCCCGGCGAGGACGTGACGGCGTGGGGCGCCGAGGTCTACGGCCCCAAGGAACACAGCGACGCCACCTCGCACGAGATCGACGCGGAAGTCGAGAACATCATCAACACGAACTACCAGCAGGCGAAGGACCTCATCGAACGCAATCGCGAGGCGCTCACGCGCATCGCCGAGGCCCTGCTGAAGCGCGAGATCATGACCGCCGACGAGGTGAAACAGGTGATCGCCGGCGTCCCCCTCGTCCGGCCGGGGCGGCCGGCGGACTCGGCCCAGCCCGCCTCGTAGACCGCGAGGAGCCGCTACGTGCCTTCGCCGAGGCTGAACGCGCGAGTCATCGCCGCCATGAACACAACGCCACTTGCCGAAGCCTTGCGCTACCTGGGTGGTCGCCGCGGCGACGAGCAGCACATCCTGTGGCGGGGGGACATGCTTGGCCTCGCCCTGGAGAAGCTTGCCCAGCCGGCGCGCGAGGCCCTGGGGCAGGCCGCGCATGAGACTCCCGGCATCGCCGCCCATCTCGCCGCGTCGCCGGGGGTCGCCGCGGCGACCAGCGTGCTTCTCCTCGCCCCCCGCCAAGCCCTCAGAGAGATGGCCCGGAAGTTGGCCGGACCGCGGTTCGGCCAGGAGGAGACTGCCGCCGAGATTCTCCAGGCACTCGACAACTACGACCGGCGGCACTTCGAGATCCGCCTGGGCGCGCGGCGGCTGGCGGTCGGCCCCCGGCCGGCCCTCATGGGCGTCGTGAACGTCACCCCCGACAGTTTCAGCGACCCCGGCCGCCACTTCGACCGCGCCGAGGCGATCGACCACGGCTGCCGCCTGGCCGACGAAGGGGCCGAGATCATCGACGTCGGCGGCGAGTCCACGAGACCCGGAAGCCACCCCGTCAGCGAAGAGGAGGAACTCGCGCGGGTCCTGCCCGTCATCGAGGGCCTGGCGTCGCGCGCCGGCGCGGCGATCAGCATCGACACGCGCCACGCCCGCGTGGCCCGCGAGGCCGTCCGGGCCGGCGCGTCGCTCATCAACGACGTGACCGGCCTCCAGGGCGACCCGGACATGGCCGCCGTGGCCGCCGAGACGGGCGCGGGTGTCGCCCTCATGCACATGCTGGGCGAGCCGAAGACGATGCAGGAGAACCCTCGCTACGACCACCTCATGGCGGACATCTGCCGGCACCTCAGGCGCGGCATCGAGACGGCGCTGGCCGCCGGCGCGGCGGAGGACGGCCTCCTCGTCGACCCCGGCATCGGCTTCGGCAAGACCCTCGAGCACAACCTGGCGATCCTGGCCGGGCTCGGGCAACTGCGGACGCTCGGCCGGCCTATCCTGGTGGGCGTGAGCCGCAAGCGATTCATCGGCCGGCTCACCGGCGTCGAGACCCCCGCGGAGCGAACGTACGGGACCGCGGCCGCCTGCGCCCTGGCCGTGGCCGCGGGGGCCCTGGTGCTGCGGGTCCACGACGTGGCCCCGATGCGCCAGGCCCTGGCCGTGGCGTCGGCCATCGCGCACGCGGGGGAGGAGGCGCCATGAGGGACGTCCTCAACTACCTCCGCGGCATCTATCACAACTTCAGCTTTACCGACGCGCTGGAGTTCGTGCTGATCGGCCTGGTGATCTACGGCGTGTACCGCAGCCTGCGGGGAACGCGCGGGGCCCGCGTCGTCCGCGGCTTCATCTTCCTGCTGGTCATCAGCTTCGTGCTGCTGCGGCTGATGTCCGACTACCTGCATCTGGAGCGGCTCAATTATCTTTATACAACCATTATTCCCGTCCTGCTGTTCATCGCGGCGATCGTGTTCCAACCCGAGCTGCGGCGGAGCCTGATGCGCCTGGGCGACAGCCGGCTCTTCCGGCTGTTCCTGAAGGAGGGGGCGTCGGCGTTCGTGGACCGCCTCGTCCGGTCGGCCGCCACGCTGAGCCGCCACCGCATCGGCGCCATTATCGCCGTCGAGCGCGAGGCGCGCCTGGGCGCCGTCGGCGAGACCGGGACCGTGGTCGACGCGGAACTGACGAGCGATCTTCTGACCACGATCTTCTGGCCCGGCTCGCCGCTGCACGACATGGGCGTGATCATCCGGGGCGGGCGGATCGCCGCCGCCGGGTGCGAGTTCCCCCTCTCGCACCAGGCCATCCTGGACCCGCACCTGGGCACGCGCCACCGCGCCGCCGTCGGCCTCACGGAAGAGACCGACGCCGTCGTCCTCGTGGTCAGCGAAGAGACCGGCAACATCTCGCTGGCCGACGGCGGGCAGCTCGAAGGCCCGCTCACGCCCGACGAGCTCCGCGACCGGCTGATGGAACTCCTGCACGGCGAGGGCGCCGCGCTGACCGAACACTCCCTCGCCACGGCCCACGACGCCGCGCCGCCCGAAACCCCGGCCGAAGAGCCCACGGACCCCGCCCCGTCATGAGCGAACGCCTCCGATCCATCCTGGCCGTCATCGTCCTGACGATCGCGGTCTGGGTCTGGGCCGACCTGGAACAGCCCGAGCCCGGCACGTGGCAGGTGCCCGTCCGCGTGTTCGTGCCGGCCGACTACGTGGTCCGCAGCATCACGCCGGAACTGGTGACGGTGAAGTTCAAAGGCCCGCTCGGGGAGATCCAGAACCTGAGAGCGTCGCCCGAGGACATGGTGTGCCGCTTCGACCTCTCGGAGGCCCAACTGAAGAACAGCCGCGTGACGCTGCACGCGCGCGACGGCTTCAGTCACTGGGGCGCGCGGCGCGTGCACGTCCTGGCCATCGAGGATGAACGCATCGACGTGGCGGACCGCGACATTCAGGTCGTCGTCGACCGGATGACCCGCCTGAAGAACGTTCCGGTGGTGGTGAACGTGCCGCCGGGGGTCCTGGCCTCGGTGTCGCCGCCCGACCCGCCTCGCGTGACGGCCCGCGTGGCGGAGTCGCAGCTTCGCGGCCTGGCCGCGGACAAGCAGGTCGCCATCGCGCTGCTGCCTGTCGAGCGCCTTTCCGAGAACCAGGAGATCGCGCTCGACCTGGCGCTGGAGCCGCGCCTCGGCGGACCCAACGGCATCGAGGCCGCCTTCGATCCGTCGTTCGTCAAGGTCACCGCCAAACTCCAGTCCAAGCCCATTACCAAGAGCTTCCCGCGCGTGCCGGTCTTCATTTCAGCCACGGAGGACGTGCTCCGGAAATACCGGATCATCTTCCAGCAGCCGGAGAACGACCCGTGGGTCGACCTGGAGGTCCAAGGCCCGGCGCCGGACGTCGAACGCCTCAAGGCCCAGGACCTGCGGGTCCTACTGGTCGTGACAAGCCAGCACACGCCGAACCCGGACTCGTGGCTGCCGGGGGAACTGACCGTGGTGGGGCTTCCGCCCAACGTGAAGCTGTCAAAGCCCCTGCCGGCCATCAACTTCAACCTGGAGAAGTCGGCGGAGAAACCGCCGGCGCCGTGACCCCTTTGGAGGGCGTCTTCATGGCCAAGGTCGCCCGACGCGACACGACCGCACCGGAGGACTGGGCCGAGACGGCCCAGGCCATCGGCCGCCGCGCCCGCGCCGCCGCCCGGCAACTGGCCGCCGCCGGCACGAACGTCAAGAACGCCGCCCTGAAGGCGATGGCCGACAGCCTGCGCTCCCGCGACGCCGAGATCCTCAAGGAAAACGGCGTGGACGTCGCCGCCGCCAAGCAGGCGGGCACCAGCGCCGCCCTCCTCGACCGCCTCGCCCTCACGAGGGACCGCCTCGAGAAGATGGCGCGCAGCCTTGACGAGATCATCGAGCTGCGGGACCCCGTGGGCGAGATCCTCGAAGGCTACGTCCGCCCCAACGGCCTCCAGA
>JAPLML010000101.1 GCA_026387055.1 Planctomycetota bacterium
GGGAAGTCCATCTTCGGCTGCTCCTTCTCGATGGCCGATTCGCCTGCCGCCGCCGACTCAAGGCACGCCAGCACAGCGGCTGCCAGACCGAATCTGATGAGCGAGTTCATGGAACCCTCCTTGAGTACCAGCGCTCAACCGTCGGCAACCATTGAATGGCGCATCTGCCAGCAATGCCACAAGAAAATGGCGGATGGCGAAGCCAAAAGGCGTGACACGATGGCCTGCTGAGTACCATGAAAACCGTGCGTTTTCACCGGGTGCATTCCTTAGTTCTCCGGTGTCAGGCGGACCGCCTGTCCTTGGAACCGGCGGCATCAGCATTCGCAAGCCATTGTTAAATAAGGTCTTACGCGTCCAGCCCAGTCTGTCTCCTACCGGCCTCCCCAGAGGCCCCTTCCACGATTTGACAGTACCCCTCCAATCCGTAGTCTTTAAGACAGGCAATATGGGATGCATAGCGAATCTGTCTAGACCGACCTTGGGAGCCTCCCGTAGATGAGGGGAATCAACGATCATTCCGCGATGTTCGAGCCTCTTGAACCCCGCCTTCTGTTGGGCGGGGCGGACTGGCTCGCCTCGGCCGTCGCCGCAGACCACGATCTCGGGGTTGGGGCCGAGGACCAGTCCCTCGCCAGCGGGGCCATCGCCGCCGCGGGAGAAACTCAGGTCTACCGGTTCACCACCCGCGCCCGCGGGACCATCACGATTCGGGTAACCTCGGCCGATGGCACTTTCGACCCATTCCTCCAGGTCTACAACGACACCGGCCGCCTGATTCGCCGGAACGACAACCTGCGGTTCGATGTCCACGACAGCGGCACCCGGTTCCCCACCCCGACCGACCGGACCTACTACGTTCGCGTCTCCGGGGCCAAAGGTTCCGTCGGAGGCTACGCCCTCTCGATCATCAGCGACCCCATCGACGACGCGGGCAACACCTTCGCCACCGCCCGCCGCCTGCTCCTATGGCCGCGGGCCGGGACGGGGTATGCCGTGGGCACCATCAACTACGCCGACGATGTCGACGTGCGGAGGTTCGTGGCCCCCAAGACGGGAACCATGACCGTCGAGCAGCGGCAAGTCAGGGCCTCGCAGGCCCTCGCGAGCGACCTCTCGGTCTACGATGCGAGCGGCAACCTCCTGGGCCACGCCGACAATCCGGCCGAGACCAAGGCCACGGTCAGCTTTCCCGTGGTCCAGGGCCAGACGTACTACGTCAAGTCCGCGGCCCTGGGCGGCACGATGGGCTGGTATGTAATCCGGGTGGCCACGGCCGCGGCCCCCGCACCGGCCCAGACGCCGGCCCAGACCCCGGGAACACCGGGCGAGTTCGTGCCGGGGGCCCAGATCACCACCACGACCGTCTCCCTGCCCACGGGCCTCCAACTGGTGGTCCTGGGGACCAACGCGGCCGACGTCATGACGCTCTCGCAGACCGCCGCGGGCCTCGTGCTGACGACCTCGCGCGGCCCGACGATCTTCGCCGGTACCTACGCCTCGGTGGCCATCTACGGGTTCGGCGGCAGCGACACCATCCGGGTGACCAACGCCGTCACGTACAACGTGACCATCCTTGCCGGTGACGGCGACGACACGATCTTCGCCGCCGGCCAGGGCCGCGATGCGATCTACGGCGGCGCAGGCAATGATCTTGTGGTGAGCGTCGGCGGAGGGGCCGACACGCTCTCCGGCGGCGACGGCCTGGACAGCGTGTGGATGGATACCCGCGACGCGCTGACCGACGCCACGACCGCCGAGACCGCAGCCGCGGCCGTGCACCGCATCGACCAGTTCTATCGGCCCACCAGCGACCCCGCCAAGACGGTGTCGCTGGAGATCGCCGGCCAGAGGATCGTGGACCCCGTCGCCGAGTACCCGTACGTCGACTTCTCGTCCCGCCCGCTCTTCACCGACGGGCCGGAGTACAGCGACGTCCAGCAGGGGTACCTGGGCGACTGCTACCTCCTGGCGGCGTTGTCCTCGTTGGCCGACAAGGATCCCACCGTCATCCGGCAGATGATCGCGCCGATGGGCGACGGGACCTACGCCGTCCGCTTCTACCGCAACGGGCAGGCCGTGTACCTTCGCCTGGACGCCGACCTTCCGGCCTGGGGCGCCGCCCCGGTCTACGCCGACCTCAGCCCCGAAGGCGAACTGTGGGTCGCCCTGGTCGAGAAAGCCTACGCCCAGTTCCGGTACGGCGACAACTCCTACCCGTCCATCGAGGGCGGATGGATGAGCGCCGTCTACCGCAAAGTGACCAACGCCCCGGTGACCGAGATGTGGATCAACTACGCGACCCTGGGCGTCGGCCAGGCGCTCGCCTCGCACCTGGCGGCCGGCCACGCCGTCACGGCCGCAACGAAGTCCGTGCCCAACAGCCCGTTCGTCGGCAACCACGCCTACCAGGTCAAGTCGGTCGAGACCGTGGGCCGCGAGACGTACGTCACGGTCTACAACCCGTGGGGCGTGGATGGAAAGTCCTGGGATGCCAGTTCCGCCGACGGCCTGCTGAAGGTGACGCTCGGGCAGTTCCAGAGCTCGTTCATCGGCCTCTCGATATCGCTGGCCTAAGAGGCGGCAGGCTACAGCCTAATGATGAACGTATAGGCATTCTTGTTCGTCATTTCTTCGCTGCCGAAGCGCGACCGCAGCATCGCGTCGATGGGGATCACCTCGACCGCCGACGTGCGGCGGCTGAAAAACGCCTCGGTCGCGGGCACGCTCAGCAGGTTCACGTGGTAGTCGCCCACGGGGCGGACCACGTGCGCCGGCCCGCCGTGCATGCTGAAGAAGCCCACGCCCAGGGCCACGCGGGTCACCCGGCACACCTCGGCCATCGCCGCCTCCATCGCCTCGACCGAAAGGTGCTCGAACAGGTCGTGCACGAAGGCGAGGTCGAACGCCTTGTCCGCGGCGGCGATCTCCAGGACGCTGCCCGCCTCGAACCGCACGCCCGGAAACATCGCCCGCGCGTTCGCGATGTTCTTCTCGCTAAGGTCCAGCCCCGTGTAGTCCAGGCACCGCGCCATGCCGAAGGCGTCGAGAAACCGGTAATCGTTGGCCGACCCGCAGGCCGGCTCGATGACGCGGACCGGCTGGCCCTGCGCCCGGTCGAAGATGCCGCGCCAGATCCCCTGAAACGTCGCGAGGACGTGCGGCGGCAGGGGCACGTCGGTCAGGTTCCCCGCCATCCACGCAAGGGCGTCGCTGAGGTAGTCCGGCACGGCGGCGCCGTCGGCCTCCGCCGGCAGAAGAGCAAACGTCTCCGCCGCGTGACGCGGGATGGGCGTGCCCTCGGCCGCGTCCGCCCCGTCCACGAGGGCGCCCAGCACCGTGCCCGCCCGATGGTTGACCCAGCCCGGCGACTTCGTGAGCGCCAGGAGCCAGTTCATCGCCAGGGCGAACCGCAACTCGTGCCCCTCGAGGGCCGGGAACCGGCCCGGAAACAGGTGCTCGGTCAGGAAGTGCCGCGTGAGAATGCTCTGCACGTTGATCCGCGGGTCCTGGACGTCCTGCACGAGATAATCGCGGAGCATGCCGCGGTCGTGCTGCGCCCACGCCCGCCGGAGGCCCTCCGTCTCGCGCTGGAACCGCTCGTCCATTGATGCCCCGCCCGCGTCGTTCACGTGCCAGGGGTTGCTTGCCAACCCGTGGTCATCGCGGTCTTATTTCAATACTGTGTACCCTTAGGGTGGCATGGCCACACGCCGAACACGCGCCCAGCAAGCTGGGCGGCTAAATGGCCGGCTGTCATGGCCACAGCCTGCCCGCCGCGGCGGGCGCCGTTGTGCGGCCAGGCCACCCGCCGGTCACATCACCGCCTTATCCCCCGCTTCCTTCAGGCACCGCTTCATCAGCGTCTCGAGGGCCGCGAGCGGCTTCGCGTACGCCGGGTCGTCGGCCAGGTTCTTCGTCTCCCACGGGTCGTCGCAGAGGTCAAAGAGCTGCGTGTGCTTCTCGCCCTTCACGGAATACTTGATGAGCTTGTACCGCTCGTCGCGGACCATCCGCTGAAGGTTGCGGTACGCCGCGAAGACGGAATCGCGCACCGCCTTCGCGCGGCCCGCGAGGACGGGCGCGAGGCTCCTGCCCTCGACCGTCCCGGAAATCGGCACGCCCGCCATCTCGCACACGGTCGGGAAGATGTCATAGTTGCAGACAAATCCATTCTGCTGCGCGCCCGCCGGCACGCCCGGCCCGCGCATCACCAGCGGCACGCGCACGCTGTGCTCGTAGACGCTCTGCTTGCCCAGCAGGCCGTGCTGCCCGACCGCCAGGCCGTTGTCGCCCGTGAAGACGACGAGCGTGTCCCCGGCGCGGCCCGCCTCCTGGAGGGCCGCCAGCACCCGCCCGATCTGCGAGTCGACGTAGGATATACATGCGTAGTAGTCCGCCAGGTGCTTGCGCACCGCCCCGGGCGTCCGCGGGAAAGGCGCCAGCATCTCGTCGCGGACCTTCAGCTCGCCGTTGTCGAAGGGGTGCTCCGGCATGAAGTTCTTCGGCAGGGGCAGGCTCTGCGGCGGATACATGCTGTCGTACGGCGGCGGCGCGGTCCGCGGATCGTGCGGCGCGGTGTACGCGAGCCAGAGGAAGAGCGGCTTCGCGTCCTTGTACTCGCGGAGGAACCGGATGGCGGTGTCGCTGAAGAGCTCGCTGGAGAACTTGTTCTCGATCCGCTCGGAGGCCTTCGGGTACTTACCCGTCGGACTGAAATCGTGGACGGGCACCTTGGCCTGGTTCGACATGCCGCCGAAGAAGATCGCGCCCCCGCCGGTGAAGCACCGGGCGTACGCCGCGGGGCCGTTGTGCCACTTGCCCACGCCGTAGGTCGTGTAGCCGGCCTCTTTCATGACCTCGGGCCAGAGGGGGAGGCCCTTGCCGTCGTTCGGCGCCCGCCAGAGGGTGCGGCCGGTCAGGATCATCGCGCGGCTGGAGACGCAGATGGCTCCGCCCGTGCCGCCCTGGATGTACGGGTTCGTGAAGGCGGTGCCGGAGGTGACCAGGGAGTCCATCGCCGGCGTCCGGATCGCGTCGTTGCCGAGCGCGTGGATCGTGTCGTAGCGCTGGTCGTCGGTGATGACGAAAAGGACGTTCGGGCGCCTGGCGGGCGTGGCCGCCCTGCCCTCGCCGGCCTCTTGCGCCCGCGTGCAACCCGGTATCGCCGCGGCGGCGCCGGCGCCCAGGGCGCCCAGGAAAGCTCGACGGCTGAGACTTGGCATTGAACCACCTCCATTATTCGTATTTCCCGGGTGGCATGGCCACACGCCGAACACGCGCCCAGCAAGCTGGGCGGCTAAATTACCGGGTGGCGTGACCACCCTCGATTCCTATTTCGCAAGGGTCAGCCGCACGCCGCCGCGCGGCGGCACGTGGACCGCCTGCTCCGCAGTGCGGCCGTCGGCCCAACGGACGATGACCTTCTAGTCGACGTCGGCGGAGAGCGGGTTCCACACGTAGACGAGCCGCTCCTCGAGCTCCCGCGAGTCCATCCGGGCGGCGCGCGGCACGAGGACGCTCAACCGCTCGTCGGCCGCCGCGGCGAGGCGCCCGCCGAACACCAGCTCCCCGAGCAGGCAGTCTGTCCCCTGGTACGACGCCAGGAGCGTCTGGTCGTGCGGATTCTCGTAGGCGAGGTATGGCAACGTGTCGTAATATCCGCGTTCGCTGCCGATCGCGTCGCGCGGCACGTAATGGACGCGCATCGACTCGTCGAGGATCCGCTTGAGCGTCCGCGCCGCCGGGAACTGCGCCAGGCCCGTTCGCGCGAAGTACCACACGCACTGGTGGAAGCCCGCCTCGAGGTCCTGGTCCTCGAGCATCGCCGCAACCGCCAGGAGGCTGTTCGAGGTTTCCCAGGGCGGGAACTCGGCGTACTGGTCGCGGCCGGCGTTCGTGCCGTTGGCCCAGCCGCGCCAGTCGAACTCCGGGTCGGCGGAGCCGTTGTGCGACGCATACTGGATGGCGACCAGGAGCCGCGCGAACCGCCGCGCCGCCGCCAGATAGTCCGCGCGGCCCGTGGCCCGCCACGCGAGGTAGTTCGCGAGGGCGGCGTGGCCGTGGCCCATCGGGCGGATCTGGCCGCCGTGCATCGTGCTGGCCCGCTCGGCGACGTTGAATGCCCAGAACTGCCCGTCGAGCTGCGCGTCGATTTCCGCCAGCAAGACCGCCGCCTGCGCCGCGTACGCGGGGTCGCCGAAGATCTTCTCGGCGAGGAGGAACCCCTCCGCCGCCACCGCCTGGTAGCCGAAATCCATGCGGCGGGCCTGGCCGTTCTCGGCCCGCGAGCCTTCGAGCGCCTTCGCCATGATGCCGCCCAGCGCCTCCGCGAGCGGCCCCGCGCCGCCGCAGCCGTGCATCCACCACAGGCTCGGCAGCGCCGAGATCGAGACCGCGATGGTCGGACCGTGATAGTAGAACTCGCCGGCGCGGGCGGCGAACTCGGCGTCGTACCGGTCGCACGCCATCGCGAGCTCGCGGTCATTGAGCAGGAGGGCGCGGTAATGGAAGTGCCCCGCCCACTGCGGCCACCAGTACCAGGAGTACTCCTTGTCGAACTTCGGCCGCGTGCCGGGGGCATACGTGACGAGGCCCTCGGCGGGCCGGAAGAGCCCCTCGGCCCCCCGCCCGCAGAAGACGCCGCGGAGCCACTCCGTGGCGGCGGCCCATGTCACGCCGCGGCGCTTCGCCAGATCGAGCGCCTCGACGCGCCCGTTTTCCGGGATGTCCGGCGCGGCCGCACGCTCCCACGCCGCCAGGAGCATCGCGTCGAGCGACCCGCCGGGCACGGCGCCGTCGAAGTCCACCACGACCCGCTGCCGGTGCTTGACGTTGCCCTTGAAGAGCACGTTCGGGTCCTTCGCGAATGCGCTCGACCAGTTGAGCGCCCCGACGATGAACTTGTAGCCGCGCTTCTCCGCCCGCGCCATCTCGCCCCAGTCGGCGCTGCGGGCGTCGGTGGTGCGGGTCGGCGTGACGTAGAGGTCGCGGACGCGGCAGACGGTCCAGTCGCCGATGACGGTGGTGTAGCGGGCGTTCGAGCCGTCGGGCATCGCGAGGGCCTGGCACAGGTACGGGGCATGGCACGGGCCGGTCATGCGGACCGCCTGCGGACGCGAGTAGACCCACGCCGGGTGCTTCCAGATAGGCGGCGTGATCTGCTCGTGGCCGCGCCACTGGGCGACGGGGTTCATGCCGATGACGGTCGTCACATGCTCGGTGCCGTCGTACTCGTACGGCGTCTCGAACGTGGCGTAGGCCTCGAGGAGTTCCATCGCCTCAGCGGCCACGAAGGTGGTCTCGACGACAAAGCCGCCGCGCGCGTCGGCGGTCACGCGGACGGTCCAGCCGACCCTCACGCCGCCGTACTCCGCGGCGCCGCCGAAGACCGCCCCGCCGCGCACGCGCTTCACCTCCACGGCGTGCGTGGGGCGGACGTGGCCGACGCTCAGCCACTCGTGGTCCTTGAAGCGGAGCATGGGCCGGTCGCCCTGGTAGAACCAGTCGGGGGCCCAGCCGTCGACGGTCCGGACGAACGCGGCCCGCTTGTCGCCGCTCGGGATCTCGATACGTGAATCAGTGATCGTCACGGCAGTCCTCTCGCCTGCGTGTGCCACGGCCGGTCTTGTACCTGTCTAGCGTGCGTGCTGGCATACCCCCCTTGTGGGAGAGGGGATGGGGGTGAGGGGGCCAGTCGCCGCGGCGACCGGCGATTACCCCCACCCGGGTTCGCCACCCTCTCCCGTAAGGGGAGAGGGTTGACGCCAAACACGTACGCCGGTCTTGTCCGGCCGTGGTGATACACGCCGGACCTTCGCACGGCCGCCCAAGGCCGAGGAATTCCATCGGCCGCCCGCGCTCGTTTCGCCCCGGCCACGGGCCGGTCAGGACCAGGACACCGCCCCGCTCGACGTACTCGCGCAGGCGTTCGGATGCCGCCGCCTCCATCACAGGCGAGCCGGAAGTACTGGACTTCGGCGCCGAAGATGTGGCGAGAGTTCATTCCTGCCTCGTGATCTCCCGCCGCTCCCGCGGCGGGCTCGAATGCGGCGGGCTCGAATGCGGCGGGCTCGGAGGGCATGTTAAACAAACGCGCCGGCGAGTCAACCGATAAGCACGCGCCACGGGAATGCGAAGTGCGAAGTGCGAAATGAAAGACAAGGGCATACGACGTCGAGCCCGCCGCGGGAGCAGCGGGTCAGGACGAACTCCCGTTGCCACCCGCCCCCAGGTGTGTTATATGGTAGCGGCGCGAGAAAGCGAGGAACCCGATGAGACGCACGTTTCGGGCGACCTGCCTGGCCCTGGCAGCCGGAGTGATGACGCTCATGATGGCAACCACCGCCCCCGCCGCCACGCCGAGTTTCGAGGACTTCGACCGCCGGGCACGCGAAGGCGAGCGGCTGAACGTCGTCTTCTTCGGCGCGTCGCTGACCTGGGGCGCCAACGCCAGCGACCCACAGCTGACGTCCTACCGCGCCCTCATCGGCCAGCGGCTGGAGGCGGCGTACCCCAAGGCCCGCTTCAAGTTCTGGGATGCGGCCATCGGGGGGACGGGCTCGCAGCTCGGCGTCTTTCGGCTCCAGCGCGATGTCCTGGCGCGCCGGCCGGACCTCGTCTTTCTCGACTTCTCGGCCAACGACGACATCTACTCGCCGAACCCCGAGACGCTGGCCTCCTACGAGTCCATCGTGCGGCGCCTCATCGCCGACGGCCGCGCGCCGGTCGTCATCGCCATCTTCCCCTTCCTGTGGAACGTGGCCGCCGGGAACACCGACGGCATGAAGCGGCGCGAGGCGCACCTGGAGATCGCCAAGGCTTACAACGTCCCCGCGGGCGACGCCGTCACGCTGGCCATCGAACGGGTGAAGTCCAAGGCCATCACCCTCGATCGGATGTGGCCGGTCGACGGCGTCCACCCGTGCGACGAGGGGTACGCCGTCTTCGCCGACGCGGTCTGGGCGGCCTTCCAGGACGGCCTCGCGCGCAAGCTCGTCTGCGCGCCGCCCGAGAAGATGCTCCATGCACCGACGTACATGAAGAACGCCCGCGTGCGCGTCTCGGCGCTTACGCCCCTGCCGAAAGGCTGGCGGGCCGGGCGACCGAACGTGGTCTCGGCCTATTTCGATATGCTGATGTCGCGGTGGCTCGACGACGAGACCATCGCCTCGCGCTTCCAGGAGATCGAGAAGGCGGGCAAAAAGGAGAAGGCGGCCCAAGAGGTCGGGCGGCTGCGGCTGAAGTTCAGCGGCACGATGGTCATGCTCTACGGCGAATCGACGCCCGCGTCGGCGAAGTTCCGCGCGTGGATCGACGGGCGCGCGGTCGAGCACAAGCCCGACAAGAACAAGCCGCCGGTCGATTTCTGGGACGCCGGCCAGCTCGCGAAGATGGTGAAGGGCAACACGTTCCTGGCCACGGTGATCGCCGAGGGCCTCGACGGGGGCGTCGAGCACACGCTCGAGATTGAGCCGCTCTTTCAGGACGAGACCGACCAGGAGCTCCGCCTCGAGAGCCTCTGCGTGGCCGGCGGCGAGGCCCGCGTGACGGCCGCGCCCTGACGAAATCCCGCGCGGCGGGTCGGGTACGTGGTTAGCGTTGCAGTGCCGTCAACCCTCTCCCGTGACGGGAGAGGGTGGCGAAGCCGGGTGAGGGTGATCGCGCGTGGCCCCCCTCACCCCCACCCCCTCTTCCACGAGGGGAGAGGGGAGTACGCAACCGGACGCGCTAAACACATACCGGGTCGGGGATCTGCTGCGCACAATCGCTGGCCGCAATCGGAGAAATGCGATGAAGAAGGTGTTGATTCTGACAACGGCGGTGCTGGTTCTGGCAGGCCCGGCCTTGGCGGCGCCGACGGAACA
>JAPLML010000268.1 GCA_026387055.1 Planctomycetota bacterium
AGGGCCAAGCCCGCTGGCGAGGAGGACGCGTTAATGTCCGCCATCCTCGCCATCACGCTCGGAAACTCGATGGCGGCCGCCGTCCTGGCGACGGACAGCGTGCTCGGGCCCGTGCGTCGCGTGCCGGTCAACCAACTCCAAGACCTGCGCGACGTGCTGGCGCGGACCCACCGGCACGGCGGCGACCCGATTCCAGTCGGCGTGGCCTCCGTCAATCCGCCCGCCCTTGAGCGGCTCCTGGGCCTGCTGGCCGACATGGGCCTGCCGCCCGCGGCCGTGGCCCGCAAGGATTTCCCCGTTCCTCTCCGCACCGAGGTCGAGGCGCCCGAGCGCGTCGGCGTGGATCGGCTTCTCGGCGCCCTGGCGGCCCACCGGCGGGTCGGCGGGGCGTGCGTCGCGGTCGATTTCGGCACGGCTATCACCGTTAACTCCATCCGGGCCGACGGCGCTTTCCTCGGCGGGGCGATCCTGCCGGGCCTCGGTATGGCGGCGCGGGCCCTCTCGGAAGGGACGGCCCTGCTGCCCGAGATTCCGCCGCCGGCAGGGGCGCCCGCGGTCGGCAGAAGCACCCAGGAGGCCATCGCGGCGGGCGTGATCCACGGCGCCGCCGGGGCCGTGGCCAATCTCATTTCCGGCGCGCGGCAGGTCGTGGGCGCTGAGGCCCGAGTGATTCTGACGGGGGGCGATGCGGCCCGCCTCGCGGAGCATCTTCCGCCCGACTGCCGTGAGATAGTCCCGGACCTCGTCCTCGAAGGCCTCGTCATCGCCTATCGAGAGTGGCAGAAGCAATGAGCGCGCCTGGACGGTCGGCGTTCGCGGTCCTGACGCCGCCGGGGCGCGGCGGCATCGCGGTCCTCCGCTGCGTCGGCCCCGGCGTTGAGCCTGCCCTGATGGCCTGCTTCCGCCCCGCGCGCGCGAAACGCGGCGCTCCGCCTGATCCCACGGTTGGCATGCCCACCCCGCCCGCAGGGGGCCTCGCGTACGGCCATATCCTCGACGCTGAGGGGCGCCCTCTCGACGAGGTAATCCTCTGTCATCTCAACGAGCCCGCCGCAGGAGCGGCGGGAGATCCCATTCAACCGCCGATCTTCGAGATCAACTGTCACGGCGGTCCGGCGGCCGTGGCGGCGGTGTCCGGCCGGCTGGCGGAGCTCGGCCTGGAGCAGGTCGATCCTGACCGGCTCCTCGAGATTGAGGGCCGGCCTCGAATCGATCGCGACGCCCGCCGCCTGCTTCGCACGGCGCGGACGCCCCTGGCCGCCCGCATCCTTCTCGACCAGCTCGGCGGCGCCCTGACTCGCGCGCTCGCGCCTGTCACCGAACGTCTTACGTCGGGCCGTACGGCCGAGGCTTGCGAAGCGGTTGGCGCACTTCTATCGCATTGGGACCACTGCGGCCGCTTCCTGGCCGACCCCCCGCGGATCGTGATTGCCGGGCGTCCCAACGTCGGCAAGAGCACCCTCCTCAATCGCCTCGTGGGCGCGGACCGCGCGATCACGTCGCCGGCGCCCGGCACGACGCGCGACTACGTCGAGGCCGAGGCGGCGCTCGACGGCGTGCCGGTGGTGCTGGTCGACACGGCGGGCCTGGGCGAGGGGCGCGACGCGCTCGAGCGGCTCGGCGTCGAGCGGGCCCGCGGCGAACTGGCCCGCGCCTCGCTCGTGCTCTATCTGCTGGACGCCTCGGAGGGCGCTGGCACCGAGGACGAGGCGGTGCTCCGCTCCCTGGGCGAGCGGGGCCTGGCCGTGTGGAACAAGGTCGACCTGGCGCCCCGCCCGTCGGGCGCGCCGGGGGTCTCGGCCCTCCTCGGCGAAGGCGTGGCGGCGCTGACAACGGCTATCCTGGCACGCCTTGGATATCAATCCGTCGCCGCCGGCGATGCCGTGCCGTTCACCGCCGAGCAGGCGCAGATTCTGGCCGACGTGCGGCAGCTCGCCCGCACCGGCAGGGCAGACGCCGCCCGGCGGGCCCTTGAGGGCCTCGCCGGCGGAGCGCCGCTTTCAGAAGCGTAGGCCCGCCTCGACGGGGGGGCATGCCACCCAACGCCGTTAACTAAGAACCGGCCACAGGTGACGTAAACCCCTGCAGCAACATGGGTTACGCGCGCGAAGAGGCCTTGGTTCGCTTCTCTGCATCCGGCGGCGTCTCCGCCTCTGCGGACCGTCAGTCGCGCCGAGCGTTGCATGCCACCCCCGATCACCGGGCCTCGCCAGAGACCCCATGGCACGCCCCGCGACGGCGTGACGCGCATTTTATGATTGCCAAGAGCCGCCCTTGGTTCTAAAATGCCCCGTTCGCCAAACGCGCGAGCCCAAAGTCGGGCTGGAGAGTCTGGAAGGAGTTACCCGTGGTACGCATCCGCCTGAAACGCCTGGGCCGGGCCAACCGGCCGTTCTGGCGCATCTGCGCCGCCGACAAACGGGCCGCCCGCGATGGCCGCATCATTGAGGAACTCGGGCACTACGATCCGCTCCTGGGCGACCAGAACAAGATCAAGATCAACCGCGAACGAGTCGTCTATTGGCTGAAGCTGGGCGCTGCCCCCTCAGACTCGGTGGCCCAGATGCTAAGGCACCTTGGGCTTGACACCAAAGGCAACGAGGTCCCGCCACGGCCGTGGCGGAAGAAGAGGCAGGCGCCGCCGAAACCGGCCGCGGCCCGCGTGGCCGCCGAAAAGGCCAAGGCGGCCGAGGGCGAGGCCCCCAAGGAAACACCGAAGGAAGGCGCGGCGTCGTAAGCCGCCCCTGGCCGCAGCGCACTGCTTGGGCAGGGGCGCGGAATCGGGTGAGGTGGTGACATGGCGTTGCGGTTCGACGTCATCACGCTCTTCCCGGAGGCCTTCACGAGCGTTCTGGAATCGAGTATCATCGGTCGGGCGCGGCGCGAGGCCCGGATCGACGTCGTCCTGACGAACCTTCGGAGCTTTGCCTCCGATAAGCGCGGCACGGTGGACGACAAGCCGTTCGGCGGCGGGCCGGGGATGGTCCTGATTCCCGAGCCGATGTTCCGCGCGGTGGAGCACGTGAAAGGGCTCGACCCGCGTCCGGCGCCGGTCGTGCTCCTGACCCCGCAGGGGGAGCGGTTGACGCAGACGGGCGTCCGTCGGCTGGTCGGCCGCGCGCGGCTGATCCTCGTGTGCGGGCACTATGAGGGATTCGACGAGCGGATCCGGACGCTGGCCGATCTGGAGCTCTCCGTCGGCGACTACGTGCTGACGGGCGGCGAGCTTCCCGCCCTGGTCGTGATCGACGCCGTGACGCGGCTTCTGCCCGGGGCGCTCGGCGCCGAGGACGGTGCCCGCGAGGAAAGTTTCAGCGTGGCCGAGGGGCTGCTGGAGTACCCGCAGTACACGCGGCCGCGCGATTTCCGCGGCATGGCGGTGCCGGAGGTCCTTCTCTCCGGAGACCACGCGGCCATCGCAAAGTGGCGGGCCGGGCAGGCGGAGGCGCGGACGCGCCAGCGGCGGAGCGATTTGCTCAACGGCAGGCAACAGGCGGCGGGCAACAGGGAACACGAAAAAGACTAGCCTCCGATGGCCGTCGGGGGTGACTTCTGGAAGGGCTTGACCATGAAGCGAGCAGCGCTGGCATACGTGGAGGCCGGATACCTGGTGAAGGATCGGCCCGACTTTCATATCGGCGACACGGTGGACGTGGGCGTCCGGATCATGGAAGGCGACAAGGAGCGAATCCAGGTCTTCACGGGCCTGGTGATCGGCCGCCGCGGCGGGGGCGTGTCGGAGACGTTCACCGTGCGGCGGATCGTGGCGGGCGAGGGCGTCGAGCGGACGTTCCCGCTGCACGCGCCATCGGTGTCGTTCATCCGGGTGACCCGCTCCGGCAAGGTCCGCCGCGCGAAACTCACCTTCCTGCGGAAGCGCGTGGGCAAGGCGACGCGTCTGGCGGAGCTTCGCCGCGAGCTCGGCGACCAGGCCCTCCCCGAGACCCCGCCGGCCGCCGGGACCGACGGCACCGCCGAAGCCGGCGCGTAACTTGCGCGGCCATCCGTACTTGGACTCTCCGGTGCCCGCCCCCGCGGCGGGCACGGTTGTCTTGCGGTGGCGGGGTACGGCATGAAGGCGTTCCTGAAGGCCCTGCGGTACTGCTGGCCCTACCGGGGTCGGATCGTCCTGGCCTGGATCTGCGGCCTTCTGGCCGCCGGCTTCTGGTTTGGGACGATCGGCGCCATCCTTCCGATGTTCTGCCTTCTCTTCCAGGAGCCCCCGGAGGGCGTCCGGTTCACGGAGATCCCCGCGCGGCTGGCGGGCGGCCAGCGGGAGCGCATCCTCGAGGCCAGGCGCGACCGCTGGACGATTCTGGAGAGACAGCCGGTTCCCTCTTTCGAGGTCCAGGGCAACACGATCCGCGTGGCATCCGACGTGAAAGTGGTCGAGCCAAGGAAGGGCCTGAAGGCCGCCGCGCAACAAGCGGAGGAGGACCACCGGCCCTACGCGTTCGCCTTGGCGTGGCTGGCCGACGTGTTGCCCGAGGATCGGTACTACTGCCACTTGTGGATCATGGTCAGCGTGATGGTCATGGCGGTCCTGCGCGGATTGCTGGTCTACACGGGCGAGTACCTCGTCGGCCACACGACGAACCGCGCCATGTTGAGCTTGCGGTTGAAGGTTTTCGAGCACGTGCTTCGATCGCCCATTTCGCTCTTTTCGCGAATTGGCGCCTCGGACGTGATGAGCCGGTTCCAGCAGGACTGCTTTTACATCCAGGAGGGCATGAAGATTCTGCTGGGCAAGGTCGTGGTCGAGCCGCCACGCGCGATTATCTGCGTGGTGCCCGCGATCATCATCGGGGCGGCCATCGACCCGTGGCTGCCGGTCATCGCCCTGGTGGTAGCGCCTCTCGTCGGCTACCTGGTTCGTCGGTTCGCCGTTCGGATGCGCCGGGCGAGCCGCAAGTCGCTGGAAAGCTGGGCCAGCCTGATGGGCATCCTCGAGGAAAGCCTGTTCGGCATGCGCGTCGTGAAGGGCTACGGCTTGGAGGCCCACGAGCGCCGCGGCTTCTTCGCCGCCAGCCGCCGCCTGTTCAGGCAACTTCTGCGTACTATACGCATCGACGCTCTCACCGACCCCACCGTGGCCGCCCTTTTCACGATAGGAGCCGCGGGCGCCGCCATCCTCGCCGGCAAGATCATCATCGACCGCGGCCTGGGGCGTGACCTGGGGGACTTCATCCTGTTCTTCGGGCTGCTGGTCGGGGCGCTGGACCCGGTGAGGAAGCTTTCGCAGGTGTCGAACCGCCTTCAGCAGGCCGCCAGCGGCGCCGACCGCGTCTATGAACTCCTGGCCTCCGACGTCGAGCCGCGCTATGGCGCCAAGGGCAAGGACCTGCCGCGGCTCGCCCGCGAGATCGAGTTCCGCGGCGTCTCGTTCGCCTATGCGGAAGGCAAACCGGTCCTCCAGGATATCCACCTGACCGTCCGGCACGGCGAAGTCGTGGCCGTCATCGGCCGCACGGGCTGCGGCAAGACGACGCTGGTCAGCCTCATCCCGCGATTCTTCGAGCCGACCGCCGGAACGATCCTGATCGATGGCATCGACGTCCGCGACGTGACCCTCCGCAGCCTGCGCGGGCAGATCGCCTACGTGCCGCAGGAGACCACGCTCTTTGCCGACACCGTGGCGGGGAACATCGCCCTGGGGGCCGTGCAGCACTCCCGGCGCCAGCCGTCCCGCGACGAGATCGAGCAGGCGGGCCGGGCCGCCCATGCCGATCGCTTCATCCGCCAGATGCCACAGGGGTACGACTCGCCCATTGGCGAGCACGGGACGACGCTTTCGGGAGGCGAGCGCCAGCGGATTGCGCTGGCGCGGGCCATCCTTCGCAACCCGGCCATCCTCATCCTCGATGAGGCCACCAGCGCCCTCGATGAGGAGACGCAAGCGCTTGTCCAGGACACGCTTCGCGAATTCGTCAAAGGCCGCACCACGATCCTGATTGCGCATCGGTTGTCCACGCTCACCATCGCCGACCGCATCGTCGTGATGGACAGCGGCCGCATCATGGGCGTCGGGACGCATGACGAGCTTCTCGCCACGTGTCCGCCCTACAGACGCTTGAGGGAAGTCGGCATGGACGGAGTATAACAGCTTCTGATGCGCGGGCGACAGCGCGCAAGCGCTTTTCAACACACGACTTAGGCCCAAAGACCGCCTGTGGAAATCCTGTGGACACTTCGGGTTGTCAGGCATAACCCTTTCCCGTACAAGAACTTACGGCGCAGCGGCCGTACGCTCCATTGTTAGCAGTCCCTGCCGGCCGTGCGTCCTGCCGCAGGGCTGAGGCACGGCGGGACCGGAGCCGCCGTGGCACACCACGGGAACATGCCAAACACACGCTTGCCCTCCGCACCCTCAAGGAGAAGGATCTGCCGCCTAATACTGCAACACCACTTCGCGCGGTGGGTCTCCCGACCCGCCGCGCACCTGCGTTATCTCGCCGCCCGGCGGCAATTGCCGCGCGGTGGGTCAGGAGACCCACCGCGCACGAGGGTAAGTGGCGGTGTAGTACTAACGATTCCTGCCCTGTGGCTGGCGCCTCCCGAACCCTGCGGCGCGGGGGCGCGTCCCCCGCACCCGGATGCCCGCGCTGGTCCGTAGAGACGCGGGGGACCAGCCCCCGCGCTACGCGCCCGCCCGGAAGGCCCGGTAGAAGACCGGATCACACCCGCGCCCGCGCAGTCGGCAAAAGATTCTTGTACTCGCGCCGGCGAAAGGAGTATCTTTACGTTGACGACGGCGCGCGGTTGTGGTAGTTTGCGCAGGTCGCACGGGGGATGATTCCGTCGTGCCTCCGGCACGGGGGCGCGGGGCGCCGCCGCGGACGGCGAACGGTTCCGGCGCCTGCTATCTATCAACGAATGTTCACATAACCAAAATACGGGAGATGCCTCCCATGGCGTCTTCGGCCTCGGAGCACTGGCAGCAGGCTGTCGCTCGCGTCCAGGAGGAGTTGCTGGGTTTTGCCGTTCCGCCGTGGCTGCTCCACGCGCGAATTTCGGAACTCGACGCGTCGCGCCTCGCGGTGGCCTTGCCGGAAGCGCCCCACGACGCCCAGATCGACGCCCCCCTGAAATCGGCGCTGGAGCGGGAACTGGCGCAGCGCCTGGGCCGCCGCGTGTCGCTGGAGTTCCGCACGCTTCCCGCCGAGCCCTTGAGGATCGGCGCGGCGGCCCCTGGCGCCGCCCTTCCCGTCCCCGTCTCGCAGGAAGACCGGCCGCGCCTCAACCCGCAGTACACCTTCGAGAATTTCATCACGGGCCCGTGCAACCGCATGGCCCATGCGGCGGCGCTCGCCGTCGGGGACCTGCCCGGCCGATCCTACAACCCGCTTTTCATCCACGCGAGCGTCGGCCTCGGCAAGACCCACCTGATGCAGGCCGTGTGCCGCAAGATTCTTCAGAACCGCCCCGACGTGGCCATGATGTATGTCTCATGCGAGGACTTCGTGAACCGTTTCATCGCCGCCATCGAGCGGGGCCAGATCGAGGAGTTCCGCTACCGGTTCCGCTATCTCGACGTCCTGGTGATCGACGACATTCACTTCCTGGCCGACAAGGAACGGACCCAGGAGGAATTCTTCCATACCTTCAACACGCTCTACCAGGCGCAGAAGCAAGTGGTGCTCTCGAGCGATTCGCCCCCGCAGGAGATCCCGCGCCTCGAGGAGCGCCTGGTCAGCCGGTTCAAGTGGGGCCTGGTGGTGCGGATCGACCGGCCGAGCTACGAGACGCGCGTGGCCATCCTGCAAACCAAGGCCCGCCTCCGCGGCCGCGAACTGCCGGAGGAAGTCGTCAAGTACATCGCCACCGTCGTCGACACCAACAACCGCGAGCTTGAGGGAGCCGTCGTCCGCGTCCTGGGCTACGCCTCCCTGTGCAACCGCTACATTGACGTCGACCTTGCCAAGGAAGCCCTGCGGGACCTCGTCGGAACCCGTCAGCCCTCGGTGACCATCCAGGCAATCAGCGACGCCGTGTTGCGGCGCTACAACGCCCGGCTGTCCGACCTTCAGAGCAAGCGCCGCACGCAGTCCGTCGCCATGCCAAGACAGATCTGCATGTATCTTGCACGGCGCCTCACCAACCAGAGCCTCGAGGAGGTCGGCGCGTTCTTCGGCGGGCGGGATCATACGACCGTCCTCCACGCCGATCGCAAGGTCAAGCAGTTGGTGGAGCACGATCTGGCTTTCCGCGGCCTTGTCGAGGCCATTGAGAGGGACGTTCTTCGGACATAAGGAGTGTGGAGAACCTGTGGCGCCGGCGTGGCGCTCCACCCCGCCCTTCAGCACGGACGATTCTGGCGGCTGCTCCTCACAGGGAGTACTTGGCGAGCGCCACAAAGAATTGCACCGGTTCTCCACGGCAGGGTCTCGTCTGCAACGCACCGAAGTGTTTATCTGACAACCTGTTACGGGCACCGAGCGCCTGGCGCAGATTTTTTCACAAACATATGAGGGATTACTGGCTCTTTGCAATGAACTCTAAAGAGGACGGATAGGCTAAGGAGATTCCGAGATGAAAGCGATCTGCGATCGCGCCACACTGACCCGCGGGGTCCAGGTGGCTTCAGGGGTGGCAATACTCCGGAGTCCCAAGCCTGCCCTCGGGTGCATCAAGATGGAAGCCGAGAAGAATCGGATGATCCTTCTGGCGACGGATCTTGAGGTTGGTATTCGTATCGAACTGGATAAGATGGACGTGCAGGAACCTGGAGTGGCGCTGGTGCCGGCGGATCGGTTCCACGCGATCCTTCGGGAACTCCAGGACGACACGATATCGATTTCCGGGACGGCGGAAGAGACCAAGATTGTGGCGCCGGGTTCGCACTTCACCGTTCTGGGTAGCGATCCGAATGATTTTCCCGCCGTGCCAGAGTTTCCTGATGCGGGCGCCCTGACGGTTGGAGCAGATGATCTTCTTGCTCTGGCGGAACGGACTCTGTTTGCCACGGCCAAGGAGAACACGCGGTATGCGCTGAACGGCGTCCTCTGGGAGGTGGAGGGTAATAGTCTGACGATGGTAGCGACGGATGGCCGGCGTCTTAGCTTGGCCAGAGGCAAGTGCAAGGACGGTCCGAAGGAAAAAATATCCGCGATCGTGCCCAGCAAGGCAATGCAGTTGATTGAGCGATGCTTGACGGATGCGGAAAAGGTCCAGGGAGATGTTCGCGTGGTGCTCCGGGAAAAGGACATCCTCTTGGAGACCCCGCCATCGGACGGCGGACGGCGGATGGTGTACTCCCGGCTGGTTGACGGGCACTTCCCCAAGTACGAGGACGTGATTCCGAAGGACTTCGACAGGAAGGCGACGGTGAAGGTGGAAGCCTTCGCGGCGGCGGTGCGCAAGGCAGCGCTTCTCACGAACGAGGAATCGCGCGGCGTCATGCTCAAGTTCTCGAAGGAGGAGTTGGTCATCACGAGTCGGACTCCCGAAATGGGCGAGGCGGAGGTTCGCATGGCGGTCGCCTACGAAGGCGAGCCGCTGGAAATCGGCTTCAATCCGGTGTATCTTATCGACGCCGCCAAGGTGATCGACGCCGAGGACTTAACCTTCTCTTTCAAGGGATCAAGCAAGCCCGGCGTCATCAGCGAGGGCCGGCTGTTCACGCATGTGGTGATGCCGGTCAGCATCGTTTAGCTGATGAGGCGGAGGCATGGTGTGGCCACCGGGCTGAAGGAGGCTTCGGACTACGAGAAGGACTGGGCCGAGCCGGTGGGCGAAGTCATACGGCGCTGGGCGAAACACAGCCACCTGCTCCACCTGTCGCAGCGCGAGCGCCTCTGGAATGCCTGGGAGGCCGCGCTGGGGCCCGATGCGTCGCACACCCGCCTCGAATCCATGAAGAACCACGTGGCCTCTTTCGTGGTGGATTCGAGCGCCCTCCTGCTGGAACTCCGGGGTTTCCGCAAACAGGACCTGATGGAGGTTTTGCGGCGGGAAGTGCGGACGTATTTCATTCGCGACATTCGGTTTCGGCTTGAGAAACGCGGGACGCCCCAGCGGCGGACCAAGCTTGAAGGAAGGTGACGGAAGCACATGGCTAAGGGGACTGCCGCACCGCAGGAAGAAGAGGGCAACAGCGCCGCCGAGAAGGGGGCCGGCCAGTACCGCGCCGACGCCATCAAGGTTATGAAGGGCCTGGATGCCGTCCGAAAGCGCCCCGATATGTACATCGGTGATCGCCACCAGCGCGGCCTTCACCACCTCGTCAACGAGGTGGTCGACAACGCCATCGACGAGGCGATGGCGGGCTTTTGCACCGACATCTACGTGACGGTCCACGGCGACGGCAGCATCAGCGTGGCCGATAACGGCCGCGGCATCCCCGTCGACCTCCACAAGGAGGAGAAGAAGCCGGGCGTCGAGGTGGCCTTGAGCATGCTCCACGCCGGCGGCAAGTTCGACCACTCGACGTACAAGGTGTCGGGCGGCCTGCATGGCGTGGGCGTCAGTTGCGTGACGGCCCTGGCGGAGTGGCTGGAGGTCGAGGTCCGCCGGGACGGCACCGTCTGGCGGATGGCCTTCGCCCGCGGCAAGAAATCGAAGGACTTGAAGAAGGTCGGCACATCCAAGAAGACCGGCACCACCATCACCTTCAAGCCCGACCGCGAGATCTTCGAGGACCCCACCTTCAAGTTCGAGATCCTGGAGGGGCGGCTGCGCGAGCTCGCCTACCTGAACGAGGGCCTTCACATCCACCTGACCGACGAGCGCGACGACCGCGAGGCCGACTTCCGCTTCAAGGAGGGGATCCGCGCGTTCGCCAAGCACCTGAACGAGGGCAAGGAGGTCGTCCATCGCGATATCATCTACTACCGCCGTGAAGACCCAGCCACCCATACCGAGGTCGAGGTGGCCATCCAGTATAACGACGGCTACGCCGAAAACATCCTGTGCTTCGCCAATAACATCAACACGATCGAGGGCGGCACGCACCTGTCGGCGTTCAAGTCGGCGGTCACCCGCACCCTCAACTTTTACGCCAAGAAGCAGAACCTCCTGAAGGGCGAGTCGGCCCCCAGCGGCGACGACCTGCGCGAAGGCATGACGGCCGTCCTCTCAGTCCGCGTCAGCGACCCCCAGTTCGAGGGCCAGACCAAGACCAAGCTCTCCAACAGCGAGGTCGGCACCTTCGTCGAGACGGTGACCAACGAGCTCCTGGGCCAATACCTCGAAGAGAACCCGGGCACGGCCAAGAAGGTCGTCACGAAGGCCGTCCAAGCGATGACCGCCCGCGACGCCGCCCGCAAGGCCCGCGACCTCGTGCGGCGCAAAGGGGCCCTCGCGTCCGGGAACCTCCCCGGCAAACTGGCCGACTGCTCCGAGCGCGACCCCGCCCTGTCCGAGGTCTTCCTGGTCGAGGGCGACTCGGCCGGCGGCTCCGCCAAGCAGGGACGCGACCGGCGCACCCAGGCGATCCTCCCCCTGCGCGGCAAGATCCTCAACGTCGAGAAGGCGCGGATCGACAAGATGCTTGCCCATGAGGAGATCGCGACCATCATCTCGGCCCTCGGCACCGGCATCGGCACCGACGATTTCAACGTCTCCTCGGCCCGCTACCACAAGGTCATCATCATGACCGATGCCGATGTCGACGGCAGCCACATCCGCACGCTGCTCCTCACGTTCTTCTACCGGCAGATGAAGGAGCTCGTGGAGTGTGGCTACGTGTATGTGGCTCAGCCGCCGCTGTACCGCGTCCGCCGCAAGGGCCGCGAGCACTACGTCCAGAGCGACCGCGAGATGAAGATGACGCTCCTGAAGCTCGGCGTTGAGGGCGCGACCTTGCGCTTCAACCCCGATCCCGGGAGCCGCAAGAAGGCCGCCGAAGAGATCGCCGGTGCGAAGCTCGAGGAACTCTCCCTTATCCTCACCGATGCCGAGGAGCTCGTCCGCTCGGTCGAGCGGCGCGGCATCCTGTGGGAGACGTTCCTCGCGGCCCGGAACAAGGCCGGCGAGTTCCCCTCCTGGGCCGTGCGGCTCGACGGCGCCATGCGCCTCTTCCACACCGAGGCCGAAGCCAAGAAGGCCGTCGACGCCGCCTTCCCCAGGCACAAGAAGGATGCGAAGAAAGAGGAGGGCGGCAAGGAAGAGTTGCCGGAAGAGGAGCCGCCGGAACCCGAGGAACTCTTCGGCGCCAAGGAGCTCAACAAGATCGCCCGCAAACTGGAGACGCGCGGCATCGACCTGGCCGATTGGCACCGCGAGGCCCGCCAGGGCGTCGGCGAGGAGAAGGCCTGGACGAAGTTCACCGTAGCCACCGAGGGCGAGGCCGTCGACGTGGCAAGCGTGGCGCAGATCCTGCCGACCGTCCGCCGCCTCGGCCAGAAGGGGATGGACATCCAGCGCTTCAAGGGCCTTGGCGAGATGAACGCCGAGCAATTGTGGGAGACGACGATGGACCCCGCCCGGCGGGTCCTGAAGAAGGTCCTCATCGAGGATGCCGCCGAAGCGGAACACATCTTCAGCGTCCTCATGGGCCCCGCCGTCGAGCCCCGCCGCGAGTTCATCGAGCGCCACGCCCTCGAGGTGCGGAACCTGGATGTATGACGTTATCTATTTCGCCCCCGGTGAATACACCGGGGGCTCGTTAAGAGCTTCGCCCCGGTGAACGTATGTCTTCGGTTGGCATTCCGAGCGAGCGCAGCGAGTCGAGGAATCTCGCCGTGGCCGTTGCCGTTTGGGCACGCGCCAGGCGCTGGGCCCGCGCTGCCTTCCTCGCAAGTGGGGCGCTGCTTCTCGGCGGCGAGTGCTACGGTCACGCGTTAAGCCCGGCCAATTACCCTTTAGGCCCGTTCCCGTTTCTCCTCACCACGGATTCGCCAGCCTTGGTCGTGGTGGTTATGGCACCCCTTCTGGTTGCAGCTGTTCTGTTGTCCTGGCAGATGCACCATGTTACCTTCGTGGGCAACCTTTGGAGAGCCCTCGTCCTCTACTTGGGGGGAAGGGGCATCGAGTTCCTGGCCATGCTTGTTGTTCCGTTTCAACCCTTCGTTTGCGGGTGGCAGCAGCCCGCGGTGTTTCTGGCCGTGAGTTCGGTTGTTTCCGCCGGCCTGATGCATCTGCTCTACAAGAACACAAGCTGGGGTTCTAGGATCGGCCTCGCCTTTGGCATCACACTCGGTGGATACGCCGTGGCGTTGGTCCTCGGCATTGTGATCATGGGGCGCCCCTTGAGTCTGCTGTGGCGGATGTGGTAATCTAAGGATATCGCAATATGACTGACGTTCTGCTGGGACTCGTTATTGTCCTCCTCTTGGGGGTCTTGGCTTTCCTTGTTGTGCTGGCGAAGCGGCGCGGCGAGGGGACCGCTGGGATCGAGAACCAACTCCGCGCCGAGGCCGCCGGCCTCCAGGCCAAGGCCGATGAGCTGCGCGGGCAGATTACCGCGCTCGACGCCCAGGCCGCCGACCTCCGCCAGCGCCTTGAGGCTGAACAGGGCGCTCGCGTCAAGGCCGAGACCCGCCTCGATGCCGAACGCCGAAGCTTCGAGGAGCAGCGGGCCCTGCTCGACGAGGCCCAGGTCAAGCTCAAGGACGCCTTTGCCGCCCTCTCCGCCGCCGCACTCAAGGACAGCCGCGAGCAGTTCCTCGGGGCCGCCGGCGAACGCCTCCGGCCCATCCAGGACCTCCTGAAGACCTAC
>JAPLML010000211.1 GCA_026387055.1 Planctomycetota bacterium
GCACGATCGAGTCTTCCACCACCACCACCCGCTTGTTCTTCAGCACGCCCGTCACCGGGTTGAACTTCAGGTGCACCTTCAGGTCCCGCTCGCTCTGGTCCGGCGCGATGAACGTGCGGCCCACGTAGTGGCTGCGGATCAGGCCGATCTCGAAGCGGATGTACGAGGCCTCGGAGTAGCCGAGGGCCGCCGTGTTGGCCGAATCCGGCACGCCGATGACGATGTCGGCCCGGGCGGGGTGCTCCTCGGCCAGCCGGCGGCCGAACGCGCGCCGGATCTTGTCGGCCATCTGCCCGAAGATCCGGCTGTCAGGACGCGAAATGTAGATATACTCGAAAATGCACATCGCCCGGCGCGGGGCTTCCGGCAGCCGCCGGCTCGAGAGGCCCTTGGAGTCCGCGATGACCATCTCGCCCGGCTCCACCCCGCGCACGTACTCCGCCCCCACGATGTCCAGGGCGCATGATTCCGACGCGATCGCCGCCGCGCCCCCGAGCGATCCCAGGCACAGCGGCCGGAAACCCATCGGGTCGCGCACGGCCACCAGCTGGTCCTTCGAGAGAAACAGGAAACAGTACGCGCCGCGCACCAGCGACAGCGCCTCGCCGATCATGTCGGGCAGCGGGCCGTACGCGGCACGGGCGATCAGGTGCAGCACGATCTCGCTGTCGGAGCTCGCCTGGAAGATGGACCCGTCGGCCTCCATCTCGCCGCGCAGGGCCGAGGCGTTGACGATGTTCCCGTTGTGGGCCGCCGCCAACTGCCCGCACTTGTACTCGATGGCCAGCGGCTGGGCGTTCATGAGGTTCGAGGAACCCGTGGTCGAGTAGCGGTTGTGGCCGATGGCCGCATGGCCCGTCAGGCGGGCGATCGTCGCGGGGTCCGCAAAGACCGTCGACACCAGGCCCATCCCCTTGTGCGTGACGATCCGCCGGCCGTCGGCGGCGGAGATGCCGGCGCTTTCCTGCCCCCGATGCTGGAGGGCGTAGAGGCCGAGGTGCGCCAGCTCCGCCGCCGGCGCGTCGCCGTAAATCCCGAACAGCCCGCACTGATGCCGCGGCCCATCACGTGCCACGGCTTGCTTGCAAGCCGTGTTGACCATGAGTCTTATTTCCGTATGTCGTTGCCGTTCAATCCGCAATCCGCACTTCCTTACACGCGCCCAGCGAGCTGGGCGGCTACATGTCGCTCGTTCACACTCACCTGACCGCCACGTGCACCTTTCGATGTCTCGGCCCGTCGAACTCGCAGAAGTACACCGCCTGCCACGTCCCCAGGACCGGCCTGCCGCCCGAGACAATCAGCGTGAGCGACGGTCCGAAGACCGACGACTTGATGTGGGCCGCCGAGTTCCCCTCCGAGTGATGGTACCCGTCCTCGAACGGCACCATCTTGTTCATCTCGGTCAGGATGTCGCGCACCACGGTGGGATCGGCGTTCTCGTTGATGGTCACGCCGGCCGTGGTGTGGGGGACGAAGACTACGGCCAGCCCGTCGGCGATCTTCTCTTGGCGGATGGCCTCGGCCACCGCCGACGTGATGTCGATCATCGCCACCCGCGCGCGGGTCGAAACGGTCAGAGTCTGCACCCGTACACTCCTCGTTCGTACCCAGGAAGTACTGCGGGGGGGAATCCGAAGGCCCGCAACGTATTCTAAGCCGGACCCCCGGGCGGTTCAAGCAAAAAGGTTGACTTTGCACCGGCGGGCGACTAAGAACCTGTTCCGTCGCTGTTGCGCGGCCGCTATCGTTTAGCCGCGGGCGTTATCGTTTAGCCGCGGCCGGTACGGCCGCGATTGTTGTTCGTCGCCGTACCGGCGACGGCTAAACGATGGCTACCTAAACGCTGCGGGCGCATCGTTTAGCCGCGGCCGGTACGGCCGCGATTGTTGTTCGTCACCGTACCGGCGACGGCTAAAC
>JAPLML010000330.1 GCA_026387055.1 Planctomycetota bacterium
GTGGCACGTGAACAACAGCCAGGCGCGGCAATCAGAGGGAATCACGTCTCCACGCCCGCTTGCGGATCAGCCACGCCGCCCCCACGGCCGGGAAGAGCGCAAGGATCCATCCCGATCCCAGGCAGACGGGCGCGCCTATGACCACCTGCGCGCCCGGCAGCGCCTTTTTCAGCTCCTCGACCTGGTCGGGCGACTCCTTGAAGGTCTTCTCGGTAAGGACCACGAGCTTCAGGCTCTTCAGGTCGCGCAAGGGGCCCAAGTCCTCGAACTTCTTGTCCTTGTTGAGAAGGACCAGGAATTCGGGGCGCTTCAAGGCCCGCAGCGGCGCCAGGTCCGTCACCTGCTCGCAGTTGACGACCTCAACGCCAATGAGGTCCGGGTGCTCGCGCACAAGGTCGGCCAACTGCTTCGGCGAGACGCTGGCCGGAAGTCCGAGCCATCGCAGGTCCTTGAGTTCTCGAAGGGCGCCAAAGTCCTCCAGGCCCGCCGAGCCGTTGAGGATCAGCGTCCTCATGCCCGCCAGTTTCCCCCATGCCGCCGCATCGGCAGGCAACGGGCAGTTCAGCAGACCCAGGCTGGAAAGCCGGGGCAGGTTCGCCAGGGGCGAGAAGTCCTTCAGGTTGGCGCCCATCAGGACCAGCGTCTCCAACCGGTCGCAGCCGGCAGGAATCGGGCCGGCCTTTTCCGGGTCCCACTCATTGATGGTCAGCCTGCGCAGGCCGCGGAACTGCTTCAGGAACGCCAGCGTCCAGAGGTTCTTGCCCTCCAGGACCAACGTCTCGATGTGTTCCTGCCGCGCCAGAACGTCCAGTTCATTCTTGTCCAGGTTCACGTCGCCGAGCGAGAGCCACCGGGGCTGGAACAAGGGGAGCACTTCGGTAACGCCGGACGCATGCCCCAGGATGAGCCCCAGGCGTTCGTTGCGGGCGGCCAGGCTCGTCAGCAAGGCTATCGCCACCGGCTTCTCGGCCGCCGGCTCGATCGCCTCCGGCAGGTTGACGAAGCGAAGGGCCGCCAGGTCCTCCGGCTTGGCCGCTTTCAGCCAGTCCCACCCGCCGCCTTGCGCGGTGAGCGTCAGGCAGACGGTCTTGCCACCCAGGAGCATCCGCGGACCGTCGAACGTGAACTTGAGCGTCAACCCGTCGCCGGCCTCGTAGGGGAAGAGGCCGTCCTCGCCGCCCTTGGCCTTGGCCGAGGCGACGATGTCTCCGTCCTGCGCGAGGACCGCCGCGCGGCCGTCCGCCCCTGCCGCGACGAACCACAGGCCGTTGCCGGGGAAGAGATTCCGCCAGCCTTCGGCCCCTTCGACCTGGACGAGGCGCGGCGGCTGCCACGCCTCCGCCTCTGGCGGCTTCTCGGCCGCGGTGCACGAGAGCCACACCAGCAGCCCGGCGGCCGCAGTGCCGAGCGCCGCGAGGACCAGCACGAACCTTCTCGTCATGGCACGCCCCCTTTCACCCGATGGTCACAGTCCGCCACCCTGCCCTCCAGTATATACGCACCGGCGGCGGAAAGCCTGCGCGGTCGATGCCCCAGTGCCCGCCGTGTGTGCACTTGTTTAGCGTGGGTGGCACGGTCACGCGCCGTTGCGTGACCGTGCTTGCTCGCCCAAGTGACCATGCACGGCCACGCAACGGCGCGTGGCCGTGCCACCCGGCCATCTAGGCAACGCGCCAAACACGTACCCGCGTGTGCACGGCGGGCGAAATAACGCTACACGCGCCAGGGGGCGCGGTACGGACGTGCGACGAGACGGCTCGCCTCGGCATCGCCGAGGATCTTCTCGCCCACCGGGTCCCAGGTGATCCGGCGGCCGGTCAGCATGGCGATGTTGCCGAGGTGGGCGACCGAAATCGACCGATGGGCCACCTCGACGGGCGCCGCCGTCGGCCGGCGCGTGGCGATGCACTCCAGGAAGTTCTCGTGCTGGCTGGTGGACTCGTACAGGTGAATCTCGCCGGGGCCGATGACCTCCTTGACGAGCGCCGGCGGATTCGTGCCCCCCTCCAGGTCGACCCAGCCGTCGGCGCCCTCGAATCGCACGCCCCCGCCGCTGGAGCCCACAATCAGCTTCACCCCATTGGCATAGGTGCACGTGAATTCGAACGACGTGGCGGTGTTCCAGAGCGCCGCCGGGTCGGGCCACGCGGCCCGGCCCTCGACCTCGACCGGGCCCGTGAGGTCGCCGCCCATGCCCCAGTGAGCCATGTCGATATAATGGGCGCCCCAGTCGGTCACCTGCCCGCCGGAGTAGTCGAGGTTCCAGCGGAAGTTCCAGTGGCAGCGGTCGTACGTGTACGGGGCCCACGGCGCCGGGCCGAGCCACATGTCATAGTCGAACCCGTCGGGCACCGGCTCCGGCGCCTCGGAGCGCTTGGCGTTCGAGCGGATCCAGTGGCCGCCCGGCAGGCCCACCTTCACCGTCTGCAGCTTGCCGATGCGGCCGTTGAGGACGAGTTCGCACGAGCCCCGGCACTTGGCGCTCGAGCGCCGCTGGCTGCCGCACTGGAACACGCGGCCGTAGCGGCGGACCGCCTCGGCCATCGCGCGGCCGTCGGCGATGGTCAGCGAGAGCGGCTTCTCGCAGTAGATGTCCTTGCCCGCCCTGGCGGC
>JAPLML010000673.1 GCA_026387055.1 Planctomycetota bacterium
AAAAACATGGAGATCGACGGCTACTACATGTACAAGGACATGGAGCGCTCCCTGGTGAACGCGCGGCCCATCACCGCCAACGGCGACAACGGGCACGTCCACACCTTCGGCGCGCGGGTAGCCGGCACCGTCGGCGACCACTGGAAGTACCGGGCCGAAGGCGCGTATGAGTTCGGCTCGATCAGCGGGCCCCATGGCGCCACGGTCACCGGGCCGGTCAACTTCCCGGACCGGTACCTCCGCGCGTTCGGCTTCAACAGCGAGTTGGCGTACATGTTCAAGGACAAGCTGAACAACCAGGCTCGCCTCCAGTACGAGTATCTCTCGGGCGACGATCCGCACACCCAGGGCACCGACGAGGGCTTCCTCCTCCTCTGGGGCCGCTGGCCGCGGTTCAGCGAGCTCCTCGGCTATGGCGCCCCGTCCACCGGCGAAGGCCGCGCCTACGAGCTCACGAACTTCCATCGCGTGGCGGCCGGCCATACGTTCAACCCGTGCGAGAAGGTCGAGATCGCCACCGACCTGCACTTCCTCTTCGCCCCTGAGAACCCGATCGGGTTCCAGCACGGCCGGGGCTTCAGCGAGTCGGGCGGCTTCCGCGGCGAACTTCTGACAATCTGGCAAAAGTTCACGATCACCAAGCACCTCAAGGCACACCTGCTGGAGGAGTTCTTCTTCCCCGGCAACTATTACGCCTCGCCCCGCGACGACGCGGGGGTGTTCCTGCGGGGAGAGCTCTACTTCACCTGGTGAGCCGCCAGGGCGATCGGCAGAACGGATTGACAGGGGCGGCGGCAACACCCTATAGTCAGTACGTACTGGATCCTTCGGGGCAGGTCATCTGGAAGGGAACGAACATGGAAGTTCAGCCGGACATGGCGATGGGCGCTGCGGGATGTGTGTTCAGCGCAATCTTCGGGCTTGTCGCGCTAGCGGCACTCGCGTTCTGGATCTGGATGCTGATCGATGCGATCAGCAGGACGCCGAGCGAGGGGAACACGAAGCTGATCTGGATCCTGGTGATCGTCCTCACGGGGATCATCGGCGCGCTGATCTACTTCTTTGTGCAGAGGCCGAAGAACCCGCCCAAGACCTGACGGGCGGCCGCACAGGCGACCTGTACCTCGGCGGTCGCTCTGCCCTTGGCATTGAGGCCCTGACCAGCGACGATGGTAGGCAGGCCGATTCATCGGCCTTCGCCCCGCCCCTACAGGGCCCACCCCGTCCGGTACGGCGGGTTGACGAAGGCGTTGGCCTCGGGGCAGTTCGTGAACCGCATGTTTACGGCGTCCCAAATGAGTTTGCGGGGCGACATCTTGATGGCGATGACGCCGAGCATGGCGATCTCGGTCAGCGGACCGCCGTAGGTCGGCATATCGGACCCCGCCTTCGTGCCCTCGCGGATCGCCCGAATCCAGTCGGCGTGGTGGCCCCGGGCTCGCGGGATGGTTTTGTCGGGCAGCTTATAGGCCTTCATCGCCGTCTCCGGGATGATGCGGACGCCCCCCGCCCCGTGCGAGCCATACATGATCGTGCCCTTGTCGCCCAGGACCACCGCCCCCGTATCGACGGGGTTGCGGCCTTCCTCCAGGTCCTTCGGCCGCGGAATCCGCTCCGTGCCGCTGTACCAGTACAGCGTGATAGGCCCGCGCTTGCCCTTGGCCGGGAACTCGTAGGTGATGATCTCGCCCTTCGGATACGCGTCGCCCTGCGTCCTGAAGTCGTAGTCCTTCACCTGGGCCTGGATCGTCTTGGGCGACCCGAGGTCGAGGGCCCAGAAGACCGGATCGATCACGTGGCAGGTCCAGTCGCCGATGGTCCCGTTGCCGAACGGCACCCAGCCGCGCCAGTTGTAGGGCACGTAGGCGGGATGGTACGGCCGCGGCTGGGCCGGGCCGAGCCACAGGTCCCAGTCGAGGGTGGCGGGAATCGGCGGCGTCTCGGTCCTGATCTTCGCCAGGTTGTCAATGCCGGAGTTCACGGCGGCGCACCCGCAGTGGATCGTGTGGACGTTGCCGATCGCCCCGTCCCAGACCCACTCGCAGAACATGCGGATCGAGTCCGACGAGTGGCCCTGGTTGCCGAGCTGGGTGACGCACTTGTTGGCCGTGGCGGCCTTCATGATCTGGCGGACTTCCCAGACCGAGTGGGCGAGCGGCTTCTCGCAGTACACGTGCTTGCCGCGCTTGAGCGACGCCATGACGGCCACGGCGTGCGCGTGGTCGGGGATGGCGATGCAGACGGCGTCGATGTTCTTCTCCATCGCGTCGAACATCTTGCGGAAGTCTTTGA
>JAPLML010000681.1 GCA_026387055.1 Planctomycetota bacterium
ATTTGCTTGTTGATTTCGGCGACCTTGGGGTCGGCGTCGAATCGCTCCTTGAGTTTCGTCTCGAACGCCGCGAGGGCCGCATCGCGGGCATTCTTCGCCGCGGTGACCTTGGTTTCGTAGAGGTCGCGGCCGGCCTTGCGGGCGGCATCGTAGGCCTGTTTCGCTTTCACGACTTCGGGGTTCCTGGTGGCGGCGGCGCCCGTCGCTGCGGTGCACTTCCTCTGAATCTCCTCGACCTTGGCGAGGGCCGTCTTCACAGCCGCCTCGGCCGCCTTTCGCTTCGCCGCCGCGGCAACGATCTCGGGGCTGCTCGTCAGAAGATCGTCGAGCTTCTTCTTGGACGCCTTTTCCGCGTTGTCCCGCGCGGCGGCGGCCACCTTGGCGGCGTCGGTCTTGAGGAAGGCCTGGTAGAGGGTCTCGTAGGCGGCGCTGGCCTCGTTCCTCGCCTTGTACTGGGGCAGGGCGTGCCGCGCCTTCTCGTAAGCGTCGGGCTTCGCCGCCCGTGTCTTGTACTCCGGCATGGCGGCAACCGCTTTCTCGTAGGCACTAACCGCCTCGTCGTAGGCTTTCTGGGCGGCGTTGACCTTCGCATCCTTGGCGGCCACTTCCTTCAGGGCGCGGCCGGCCTTGGAGACCTCGCGATAAAGCTGGTTGACCTCCTCGGAGTTGGCGGCCTTGCTGCGGGCCTGGATGAACGCCTTCTCGGCGGCCTGGCGCTGGACTTCGGCCGCGTCGGCGGCCTTCTTCGCCTCGGCCAGTTGGGCCCTGAGCTGGGCCAAGGTCGGGTCTGAGGCGAGGGCGGCGGCCTCCGCCTGTTTCAGCGCCGCGGCGGCCTGCTCTTCCGCCTTCTTGGCCGCCGCGATCTCCCGGTCCTTCGCGCTGTTGTCGCAGGCGGCTTGGGCCTCGTCATAGGCGAAACGCAGGCGGGCCACCTGGTCCGAGTTGGCGTGCCGGTCGCGAATCTCCTTGAGCTGGCGCTCCAGGTTCGGGCGGACCTCGGTCCGGAGTTTCTGGACCTCGGCCTGCCACTGCTTGACCACGTCGGCGATCGCCGGCGGCGCGTCCGCCGCCGCGGCCGGGGCCGCCATCGCCGCCAGGAATACGCCTAGTACTACAACGCCACTTTGCGCGGCGGGTCTCCCGACCCGCCGCGCACATGCGTTATCTCGCCGCTGGGGGGCAATTGCCCCGCGGTGGGTCAGGAGACCCACCGCGCACGAGGTTATGTGGCGTTGTAGTACCAGGGCCGCCAGTGCCGCTCTCATGTCCCTGCCTCCGACGTGTGCCCACGCCCAAATGGGCGACATTCATGTAAACTTCGGAACGTGCGAGGAGGTTACGTGGAATCCAGGGCATCCTGCGAGCCCGCCGCAGTTCGAGGCCGCCGCGGGAGCGGATGGGAAGTCTTTGTGTGCCATGGGTTGACACGCAACCGTACGCGTGTGGCGTGGGTGGCACGGTCACGCGCCGTTGCGTGACCGTGCTTGCCCCCCCACGTGACCATGCACGGCCACGCAACAGCGCGTGGCCGTGCCACCCGGCAATCTGGTATGACGCTAAACACGTACAAGCAACCCGTGGCACATGCACGGATGCCTATGTGGCGCGCTTGCCGCGGGTGGGACACGTCTGGCGGCAGGCCATCATGGCGGCGCCCAGGGCGCCGGTCATCTGCGGACGGGGCGCGATCCGCACGGGAGTCTTGAGCGCCGAAGCCAGGGCATCGACCATGCCGGGGATCAGCGCCACGCCGCCGGTGAAGATGACGGGCGGCGCCGCCTCGCGGCCGACCATCGCCGCCACGCGCGACGCGACCGATGCCTGCACCCCCGCCACGATGTCTTCCGCCTTCGCCCCCGACGCCAGGAGGCCGATGATCTCGGTCTCGGCAAACACCACGCACATGCTGCTGATGGGCGCAGGCGACGTGGCGGCGCGGGCCAGGTCGCCCAGCCCCTCCAGCCCCGTGCCCAGCCGCGCGGCGACCACTTCGAGGCAGCGGTCGTTCATGGCGAAATCGCGGACGCTCCCGTCCGAGTTCAGCCGGAGGAGCTTCGAGTCCTGCCCGCCGATCTCGACAACCGTGGCGGCATCGGGCACCTCGTGCCGCACGCCGACGGCGTGGCAGGTGATCTCGGTGACCGTGGTGTCGGCGAACGTGATGGCGTTACGGGTGTACCCGGTGGCCACGGCCCTGGCAACCTTGCGGCGCGTGAGGCCCGCCGACTTCAGCAGTTCCCCGAAGAGGTCGCGGGCGATCCCATCGTGGTCCACGCCCTGGTCGCGGACGCCGGCCGCCACCTCCTTGCAGGTGGCGCATTCGAGGAGCACGATCTTGATGGCCCGCGATCCGCCGTCGATTCCCGCCGCAATCATCGCTTCCTCCGTTCCGTCACCATCTCGACAAGCGCCTCCAGCCGCGTCTTGAGGGTCGGCCACATTGGGTCCGCCACGGGAGGCAC
>JAPLML010000651.1 GCA_026387055.1 Planctomycetota bacterium
CTGTTGCGTGGCCGTGCATGGTCACGTGGGCGAGCAAGCACGGTCACGCACCGGCGCGTGACCGTGCCACCCACGCCAACCAAGTGCAGGGACCCGCCGCGCAAGACCTTTCCCGCCGCGCCCCGCGGTCTCTGGGCCTACGGTCCCGCCAGCACCGGCACGTTCACCGCGGCGAGTTGGCGCACGGCGGTCATGTAGTCGCGGAGGGCGTCGGCCTCCAGCGGCACGTCGAGAACCATCACCTCGTCGAGGGTCATCGGGAGCGCCGCCCCGGTCGGGCCGAACTCGGCCGACGCGATGACATCATTTGATGTAAGCAATCGTCCCCGCAGGCTGAGATCCGCCTTGAGCGCCCCGTCCCAGAAGACGCGGACGCTCGATCCTTTCGAGACCACCAGGGCCGTGTGGTGCCACGCCTGCGGCGCCACCCACGCGGGGCCCTCGTAGATGTCGTTGACGTTCGACAGGCCCGGCCAGTTGTAGACCTGGGCCACGAACGTCGGCTCCTTGAGGGCGCACCATGGGCCCTTGCCCGCCACGAAGTTCGACATAAACCCTTTTCCATGCATCGAGAGAAGCTGAAACCCCGACTCGGCCTTCATCGGCTCCTCCAGCCGCCACCACAGCGAGAGGGTCCACGGGCGGTTGAGGGGCAGGGCCAGGCCTGCCAGGGCGAGGCCGCGCTTGTTCTTGCGGTCGACGGCGAACCGGCAGCCGCGCCCCGCCAGGCCGGCCTCGAGCGCCGCATCGCCGAGGGCGACCTTGGCCCCCAGGGCGTTGATCTCCGGCCGGTCGAGGGCGGTGTCGAAGGAATGGTAGTACACGACGCGGTCGGCCCAGCCCGGCGGGATGTACAGGCACCGCTCGGCGGATGGCGTGCCACGGCCGGTCTCGTCCGGCCGTGCTTCGTTGGCTGCGTCTTGTTTAGCCGTCGCCGCCGCGGCGACGAGGAAGGGCGCGTGCGTGGTTGCCGCGGCCGTACCGGCTGCGGCCAAGAGCCCATCCGAATAACCCGCTCCTCGGGGTGCCACGGCTTGCTTGCAAGCCGTGATTTCCGGCGCACTGGTTGCAAGCAACCAGTGGCACCCCTCGTGTGATGAGCATGTGGTTATTCGGATAGGCTCCAAACACGGCATGAACGTCGCCGCACCGGCGACGGCTAAACAGGTAACGACATACGTTATCACGGCGCGGGGCCTCATTTCGCCCCCTCCGGCTGAAGCACCAGCACCCGCACGTCGTGCTTCTTCAGGGGGAAGCGGATCTTTCCGCCTTCCGCCGCCACGGCCGCCCCCGTCTCGCCGTCGCTGGCGCGCCAGCCGCCGGCAAAGCCGAGGGCCTTCGAGTCCACAGAGAGCGTCACGTTCTCGTCCTTCTGCGAGTAGCTCACGGCGGCCACCACCGCCTGCTTGCCCGGCACCGAGTACACGATCGTGGGCACGTCGGGGCTCGAGGCGGTCACGGGCTGCGGCCGGTCGTCCCAGTAGCGGTAGACCACGAGGCCCGGCTCGTCGAGGATC
>JAPLML010000006.1 GCA_026387055.1 Planctomycetota bacterium
GGGCGCCCGCTTGAGAAAGGTTCAGGCGTGAAACGTCTCGGGTGGCGCTGCTTGCCGGCCCTCTGCATCCTGGCGATGGGCGCCGGGCCGGCGTGTGCCGCCGAAACGTCGCGCTGGGTCGCTGCCGCGGCGCCGACGGCGGAGGTTGAGGAGGACTGGCTCCGCCAGGCCGAGCCGCCGTCCGCCAAGGCGGGCCGGGCCACCACGCGGTCCGACGCGGCGGGCGCCTGCGACGGCGTCAAGACCGGCAAGTACGCGTTTCACACCGCCCAGGAGCTGAATCCGTGGTGGCAGGTGGACCTCGGCGAGCCGACCCCCATCGCCCGTGTGGTGGTCTACAACCGTCTCGACTATGCGCCCGGCCTGCACAATGCCGACAACCTTCTGCTCTTGACCTCCGATGACGCGAAGAACTGGACGCTGCGCCATGATAACAAGGGCCGGCACTTCGGCGGCGTCGGAAGCGGGAAACCGTTGGAGGTCGCGCTGCTGCCCGGCGAGGTCCGCGCCCGCTACGTGCGGCTCCAGGTCAGAAGTGCCGCGCCGATCTTCTTCCATCTCGACGAGGTCGAGGTCTACGGTCCCGCCGACCCCGCGAAGAACCTTGCGCTGAACCGTCCCGCCGACCAGAGCAGCACGAGCCAGTGGTCTGTCGCCAGGGCGGTGGGGGGCGAAGCGCGGCCGGCTTACCCGACGCGCGAGTGGATCGCGCGCGGCCGCCGCCTCGCCGCCGACCTGCGGCAGGCGGGGGTCGACACCCGCCCGCACGAGCAGGCCCTCGACGACGCGGCCGCAGGCCTGGACGCGCTGCCGCGGGATGCCTCGGCGGAGGCCCGCCGCGCGGCCTATCTCGACGCCCGCCGGGCGATCCGGCGGCTGGCGCTCTCGAACCCGCTCCTCAATTTCGACCGCCTTCTTTTCGTCAAGCGGTTCACGCAGGAATCGTACCCCGACGTGTGCCTGAACCACATGCCGTGGGTCTCGCGTCCGGGTGGAGATGTCTGCATCCTTCTGCTTACGGCGCCCGGCGGCGAGGTGCGGCCGCTCCTCCAGGGCGCCCTCGGGCCGGGGCACGTCCACGGCATGGACCTCTGGTGGGACGCCGACCGCGTCGTCTTCGGCTACGCGAAGGCCGGGAGCGACAAGCCGCCCGACGGCTGGCTCGACCGCGCGAAAAGCTACGACCTGCGGCGGGGCGAGGAGCCCACCCATATCTTCGAGATCGGCATCGACGGCCGCCGCCTGCGGCAGCTGACGCGCGGCGAGTGGAGCGACCTCGATCCCACGTACCTCGCCGGCGGCGACATCGCCTTCGCCTCCGAGCGCTGCGGCTACTCCCTCCAGTGCAACGAGTTCGACAAGGACGAGACGAGCTGCAACCTGTACGCCATGCGGCCCGACGGGTCCGGCATCCGCCGCCTGAGCGTGACCAAGGACGGCGACTACCTGCCCCACGCGCTCGACGACGGCACCATCGGCTACACGCGGTGGGAGTACCAGGAGCGCGGTTGGGCCAACATCCAGGCGATCTGGACGGTCCGGCCCGACGGCACGGGGGCCGACGCGCTCTACAAGCAGCACTTCAACGACCCGTGGGCGCTGGAGGACATGCGGTCGATCCCCGGCAGCCGCAAGCTCGTGGCCGTCGCCACCGGCCATCACACGCTCGCGGCCGGGCCGGTGGTGGTGATCGACCCGAGCGTGGGCATCAACGAGCCGGCGGGCATCCGCATCGTGACGCCGGGCGTGCACCCGCCGGAGGGCGGCATGGCCGGCATGCCCGTGCCCGAGGGCGGCGTGTCGGACGCCGGTGGCTTCTACATGACTCCCTGGCCGCTCTCCGAGAAGTACTTCCTCGCCTCGTACGGGTACGGCGGCCAGACCGACCCGGCGGGCTACGCCATCTATCTCATCGATGTCTTCGGCTCGAAGGAGCTCGTGCACCGCGACCCGGCCATCTCGTGCTTCGTCCCCATTCCGCTTCGCCCGCGGCCGCGCCCGCCCGTCCTGGCCGACGTCACGGACCCCGCCAAGCCTTACGCGATATGCACGGTGGCCGATGTGAGCCGGGGCGTCGACGGCGTGCCGCCGGAGGCCATCCGCTACATCCGCATCGGGCAGGACCTCGGCTGGCCCTACGACAACGAGCACGGAGGCCGGCGCTACGAGACCGACGCCAAGGGCTTCGGCATCAACTGGACGCCCGTGCGCATCCTGGGCACGGTGCCGGTGGAGGCGGACGGCAGCGCCCACTTCCGCGTGCCGGTCGATACGGCCGTCTACTTCCAGCTCCTCGATGAGAACCAGATGGAGCTGCGGCGGATGCGCTCGTTCATCAGCTTCCAGCCGGGCGAGGTTCGCGGATGCACCGGCTGCCACGAGACGCGGGCCGCCGCGCCGGTGGCCGGCGCCAGGACGCTCGCCCTGGCGCGTCCGCCGTCGATGCCGGAGCCGCCGCCGTGGGGCGACCGGGCCAT
>JAPLML010000407.1 GCA_026387055.1 Planctomycetota bacterium
GCTCTGGCGGCTTCTCGGCAAACGGCGGCAAACTGACCGTTGCTATCGGCGGTACCACCAGTCCGACCGCCCTTATGTGGGGGAGCGGGTACTTTGTGCCCTCCGGCTCGTCGTTTATCCTCGGCTCATTGACCGCCGACAACGAAACGGAGTTCAGGAACCCGGTCAACCTGGCCGGTGCAGCGCGGACAATTCTCGTGAACGACAACCCCTTCTCGACCGGCGACTTCGCCACCCTTTCCGGTACACTCTCAAACGGCGGTCTGGTCAAGGAAGGGCCGGGCATGGTGGTGCTCAAGGGCAGCCATACCTACACCGGCGCGACGACCATTGCGGCGGGGACGCTGAAACTGGCCGCAGGGGCGGCGATGGCGAGTGCGGCGTTCGATGTGAATGCGGGGGCGACGCTCGACCTGCGGAACCTCCTGGGCGGCCTCACACTCGGTCCGGGCAAGAGCCTCAAGGGCGGCGGCACGGTCCTTGGCGACCTGATGGTCGGCGGCAAGGTGGCGCCGGGCGAGAGTCCGGGAATCCTCTCGGTCGGCAACGTCACGTTCGCAAGCAGCAGCGCGCTGGAGATCGAACTGGCCGACACGGTCCGCGGCACGGGCTATGACGTTCTGGTGTCGAGGGGTAACGTGACCATCCAGGACGGCAGCACGCTTTCGGTTGTCCTGCTCGATGCGTTCATGCCCGAGTTGAACGATGAGTTCGACATCCTCGACTTCGCCAGTCTGAGCGGCCAGTTCACCACGATCAACCTGCCGGTCCTTGCGGGCGGCCTGTCTTGGAGCACGGACGACCTTTATCTGAACGGCACGATAGGCGTCACCCCGGAGCCGACAACGCTGGGGTTGCTGGCCCTGGGCGGCCTGGCACTGCTGAGCCGCAGGCGGAAGTGACTTGCCGAAGGCCGAACCCCATCGCCTTCCGCTGTTCCTGCCACTCCATCGGCATGCGTGCATGGTACCGCACCATGAGCACCTCCACATCCCCGGTTGCCCCTCTCCGTCCAGGGCAGTTAAACTGGCCCCGCCAGCGGCCCAGAGAGTCCGAGAGTCAGGGTATCAAGAGCCAGTACGGGCGGTCACCAGGGTTAACGGCCCGCCGATTCGAGAGCCACTGGACTGTCCATAAGTCCTTGTCACAAGCGTAGTTGGAGGCGCGAGTTGGGGCCGCCTGCGCTCGCGCAAAGGAAAGGCCGCCCGAAGGCGGCCGTTGAGGTTTTGGCTCCCCGTACGCACCACCAGTCATAACGACTCTCTGTTTTGGAAATGGGGTTAAGTGCTTGTGATGTTTCGACTTACGGTGTTCGCGACTCATGCGGTGGGGGCCGAAAGCGGATGTCGCAAAAGCGAAACTGAGCCTGCCGGTTAACGCGGATTTGAAGGGTCGTGCGAAACTGAATCCTTCTGGTTAACAAGCCGCGCGAGCGCCGGCAAAGGTCGGGCCCGCACCCCGGCGAAGCATGGCGCTGACCCCTCTCGTCACGCGCCCCATGCAAGCCCCGTGCCCAGCCCTCATTCCCAGCCGGGTGCACTTGACCGAACGCTTACGATCTTCCGGAGGTCTCCAGGAGGCTACACGCTGCGCGCGTGGCTGCTGCCGACGGCCATCGCCGCCTCTCCCACGGATTACCAGGAGCACAGGGCCGCAGACCTCAACCCGGCCATGGACACCGTCCGCAACCTGCTCAACAACAGCCGGTCGGTCACCATCTGGAAAGAATGCCGGGAGTACGTTATCCGCGGGTGGAAGCGGAGCCTGGCCTTCGTCGGCCCCGCGCCCGACGATGCCTGAGCGTGAACGCCGGGTGCGGTAACGCCGAGGTCAGGAGCCTACCCAGACGCAACCCTCTTCGAAATACTCTCTCGGCGCTCCAACTTCCGCGACGACGGTTGCGCGACGCGAAAGGCCGGTTGACATGAACCCTGGAGCCGCCACCAACCTTCAACTACAGGCGGGGCATCCTCATGCACACCCCATCGCCGTCATAACGCTTTCATCTACCCGCATATTCACGACCTTCGAGCAGTCCCTGCAACAGAGCGGGTCCAGCGCCTTCAAAAAAGCCGGCCCCGTCGCGGAAGTCCTGACCGCGGGCGCGTCCTTGGCGTGGCCTCACCTCCGTGGCACCGGCCTGTTCGTTCAAGGCCCCGCCTGCGGTGCGCGATCACGCACAACTCTCCATGTGCAAGAGCCTTGTTCCCCGCCTTCCATCGGCGCCATCGCGCCTCGCGTTGTGAAGCAGGCATCCGAGAACCGTGCTCCTGGCCCTGCGACAAACCTAACCGATGCCAAACCCAAAGTCGGTGGCCCACTTTACCTGGCCCTGCGACAAACCTAACCGATGCCAAACCCAAAGTCGGTGGCCCACTTTACCCCTCTATACCCCGGATCGCTCCGAAGCTCTTCGGGTCGCACGACCAGAGGCCCTGGGTTTAGCTCGCGCTAATGCACCCGGACCACCTCATTCCCCACCAAGCAAGATGGCTCTCACGCTCTGTTCGATGGCGTTTGTGAGATCGGGTGCGGACTTCAGCCCAATCTTCCTCATTTCATCGACACACGAGGGATCGGCAATCGCGCCGAGGGCTTCAGCGGCCGCTATCCGTGCTTCTTTGGTTCCCGCAGACTGAACCAGACGCAGCAACTCCGGTACAGCCCTGTGGGCAGGTGGCCCGATGACCCGAAGAGCATTAGCTGCTTGCAGCGAGACCTGGGGATTCGACGAGTGTAGCAGAAATATCAAGTCCTCAATAAAGCCGTGGTCTGTGATGCCCGCGCATAGGAGTTCGAGAAGAACGGCGCAGTCGCCTGCGTAGAAACTGAAGATGGCCGGTTGCCCCGAGAACCCATCCAGTAAGACGCCGCGCCTCCGGCGAGGGTCGGCCTTGGCTAGGCTGGGGAAGGCTACGGCATACTCGTCAATGGAATCCTCACTTCGCTTTGCGGTTTCCGTGGCCCGCGCCAACGCGTTTCGGACATCTTCGTCGGAGGCTGCACCAAGCGTTCCGAGCGCGCATATAGCCTCAATGGCCACATCGGAATCCGGGGTCGTCTCCGGCCCTGCTTGCACAGACTGCACATGTCTGACAATCGCTGTCTTGATTGCCGGTGTGACCCAATCGTTTCGCCCTGAGGCAGCCATTATCCTGAGGACTGCCCTTCCCGGACGGTCGCCCGCCATGACCGCCCGCGCGATCTCATCCATTTCCGCCGTACTGGCCCGCCCCATGCGGGCAAGCACCACCTTGATACTCATCCTCATCTCCGGGTCCAAAGCGGGGCTCGCCGACTCACCGCGCAGCAGCGCCTCTGCCGGCTGGGCTTCCGGCCCCATGCGGCCAAAAACAAAAAGGAGGAACTGACGTTTGTCGGCACTAGCCTCCTGGTATGAGCGGATGACTTCTTGCGCGATAGGACCGCGGGTATTCCCCAAGGCAACGATGCCGAACATATGGGTGTAGGCTCCCTCGTGTTTGGGGAAGCTGGAAAGTATGGCCTTGGCCAAAACTGGGTTCTCATTGATGTGCCAAGCGCTCTCCTGCACGGCTCGACAGGCGACAAGCCCTCTTCCTTTCAGAATCGCGTTCTCAAGCCCGGCGAGCCGGGTTGCAGTGAGTGTATGTTTCGTGAAATCCGTCGCCCCTTGTGTTGGTCCGCCTTGGTCGGTGTTACGGCAGCCCAAGAAGCACCACACCAGAGCAAGAGCCGCAACCGTCATTGGGCGCCGGCCATCGCAAGACGCGAGCATGCTTGACTCCTTGGTCAAAACAGGCTAAGGCCTTCTGCCTATCCTTGCAGGCCCAATGCACGCAACCAGCACGATTACCCGCGCCACCTCGTTTGTTCATGAGACAACTTACTTACTTGCCCAATCGTCACCCCAAGGTCTGTGCTTGGGGGCTGTGCTGTGCTCAAGATGCTTGAAGAGCCGCAAACATAGTTGCCATCCCTATCATGGGAGAATCGGCGTCAGGTAGTCTCTACCGGGGCGCGTGTCTTGCGGCAGACGTGGCAGTGGCCCGACGGCATGACCTGGTAGGGGGAACTGGCTTCTCTCGGGGGGACAATAGCACTCGCACGCGTCATACCACTGGCTCAGTAGCGTCGCGAACTGCTGCGTTGTGAATGCCTGAGCATCCTTGCGGCGCGCGGGCCCACCAAGTACCCAATACACGTTCCAGGCGTGCGCATCAATGATCTGTCTCTTATCCTTGTTCCCGGCCTCAATCCTCAAACCGTGCTCCCCCGGCGCCCCGAAGCCACCCCAACTGGATGGTACCAGATTGGGGTCCATATTTTCGGGAGTACCTGTAACGGGGGGGCTATCCGACCACGCGACAAATGAGCCGTCAGGCCGTGCAGCATGATCGAAGTAGTCTTGCCATGTATGTGACGTTCTACCAAGGGCCTGCAATGCCCTTTCGCAGGCATCCTCCGCGTCCTTGGAGTCACTATGGGGCTGAACAGAGCCAAGTTCCGCATCAAATGTCATTTTCTCTCCTGTAAGATATTCGGAGAAGGCCCTGTTCGCCTGTTCGGGTTCCTCCCCAGTGTTCCTGTTGTAGTGCCTCCAGTTCTCTTGAAACGCAGAACCTTGGTCTTGCCCCGTGTTTGAATCCACCAGGGTGTTCTCCATCCATTCCTTGCACTCCTTCCCAGCACGCTGGGAAAATACATTCCTGAAGGCATCCCGCGTCATCTGTGCGTGTCTCCACGGGGGGTAAAGTCCCGCAGGATCGGTGATCCCGGGCGGCGATGAAACGGCATACTGGAACAGGCTCATGCCATCGCCGTATCCTCCGGGATCACGTGAGTTCCACCTCCCCAGCGTCGGATGGTAGTAGCGGTAGCGGACGTGGTAGAGGCCCGTCTCGGCGTCGAAGCGGTAGCCGCAGTAGAGGACGTCGTTGGCGACCGCCGAGGCGTTGTCCTCGCGCGGCGTCCAGTCTTCGTCGCAGACCGTCGCCTTGCCGTAGGGGTCGTACATATATCGCTCGACCACCTCGCCTTCGGTCTCGCTGCCGGGCGTAGCATCCACCAGGGCCGTGACGTTCATGTTGGCATCATTGCAGACGTACAGCGTTTCTTCAAGCCCGTAGTCGCCCGTTTGCGGGTCGGCGTCTGTCCAGTAGATCTTGCCGCCGCCGACGTGTCCGGACGCGGACCCGCCCGTTCGCCCCCTCGCCCCGCGGCCCCCCGGCCGCCCCGCGCCCCCCTGCGCCACGCCCACGCCCCCACGCCACCCCACCCCCCCCCTGCCCCGGACGGCCGCCAGGTACGTCACCGCTGTGTCAACGTGTGCGCTGTTGACCATGGGATGCCTCGCAAGTAAGGTGTTCGCAGGGGACGCGTCCGTGCCCCCACGGAGCCTGGGTGGATGAATCGCGCGGTGATGCTGACCCTCTTCGCTGTCCTGACCGCCCTGGCCGCGGGCACAATCCCGCCCCTCGCTCTGGCTGGCTCTTCGGAGATTGGTTTCCTCGTCGCACAAAGCCCGGGGGAGAAGCTGACGCCCGAGGCGGACGCGGCGTGCGAGCTGGCCCGGCGGCTCGTCGGCGCACGGGTCCTCTGGCCGGCCGGTGGCGGGACATTCGTTGACCGGGGCGGGCGGCCTGTAGCACTCGATCAGTTCGCGGCCGTTTGGTGCCATCAGGGCGATGCCGCGATGGCCACGGGGCCGATCGCCGAGGGCCAGACGCTCTCGGCGATGCGCCAGTTCGTAGCCGAGGGGCACGGACTACTTCTGTCGGGCGCCGCGGCGGGGCTGATCGCATCGCTGGAACCCGGCACTGTGCAGGTCAAGCCACTGGACTTCGGCCACGACCGGGACCAGGCCGGCTTGGTGCCGGTGCAGCTCAAACACCCGGCCTTCCGCGACCTGGACCTCGAACGGGGCGTTCTCTGGATGAGCAACGCCGTCTACCCCGCGTTCGCTCAGTTCCACCCGGCCGGGAGTCCCTCGCGGGGCACCCTCCTGGCGCAGACGCCGGGCGGGCCGGAGAACCCGCTGATGGAATACTCGCTGGGCAAGGGAAGGGCGGTCGCCCTGGCTTGGCGGCTGTCGCCTCATTACCACATTGCTCCGGGCACTCTCCGCGCCAACTTCGAGCATCTTGCGGTCAACCTCTTGAAGTACCTGGCCAGTGGCGAACCGTGGCAGGTCTCGCAGCCCGCCGAGAAGCGGATCGCCGCGGCGGCCGACGAGTGGCGGGCACTGGCGATGGCCATCGATGACCTGACCGCCACGTTCGGAGACCGATATCCGCGCGGCTTGGAGTATCGCCGTCGGCTTGAGGCCCTGAAGCAATCGCACGATGCGCTGGTGGCCTCGGGCCACTCAGAAGCCGCCCTGGGCAAAGCCGTCGCCGAGTTCCGCCAGTTCCGCTCCGAGGCGCTGCTGGCCAACCCGCTGCTGGACTTCGATCGCCTGCTCCTGGTGAGGCGGCGGGCCGACAAGCTGGGCCTCCCCATGAATTACCAGAGCAACTCCAGCCTGGAACCCACGGGCTACGACAATGAGATCGCCATCCTGTCGCCGGTCCGTCCCGACGGCAAGCGGACTGCCCTCTTCCGGCCCGAGGGCGGGCAGTTCGTTGGCGATGTGGATCTCCACTTCGACGGCGACCGGCTCCTCTTCTCGATGCCGGCAGCGGGCGGGCGCTGGCGGGTGTTCGAGGTCCGCTCCGACGGCTCACACTTGCACGCGCTGCCGCTCAT
>JAPLML010000190.1 GCA_026387055.1 Planctomycetota bacterium
CGGTAGCTCAGGGCCTTCTCGCTCATCGTGCTCGCGTAGATGGTGCGGACGGCGGAGAAGAGGTCTTTGAGCCGCCGGTCGCGCGGGCCCTGGTTGGCGCAGAAGACGCTCTCGTACTTGCCGGCGAAGGAGTTGCCGAAGTTGTCCTCCAGGAGGCTGGAGGACCGCACGATGATCGGCGACTGGCCGAAGTAATCGAGCACGGCCTCCATCTGGCGGACGACGTAGTCGGGGAGTTTGCCCGTCAGGATCCGTTGCCGCGACCGCTCCGAGCCCTCGAGGAAGTGGGCGGGGTCCTTTTGCCGCTGCCGCTCCCACCAGAGGCCGTTCTGCACCAGGAAGGTGTAGAAGACGTCGGACCCGAGGTAGAAGGAGTCGTGGGGCTCCAGGAGGTCGGCCCAGCGCGGCTTCTCGTGCCTGAGGATCGCCCGCGCCAGGAGCATGCCGACGGACTTTCCGCCGATGAGGCCCGTGCCGATCAGGCGTTTGCCGACCTCCAGGACGTCGGCCAGCGTCAGGTACCGCTCGGCAAGGCCCAGGACGCGGCTGTCGCGCGAGATGGCCATGCGCAGCAGGCGGCGGAAGTACTCGTTGCCCTCGGCGGCAGGCCGCTCGCCGCGCCGGATGGCCTCGAGCGCCTCCTCGGCCTTCAGGAACGTGCGATGCCACACGCCGACCTTCGAGTGCTCGGATTCCAGCTGCAGCCACGGCGAGGAGGTCAGGATCTCGGCGATCGTCGCGCTCTCGCGCACGGGCGGGAACTGGTCGCCCTCCCACGCGTGCAGCATGTACATCGTGGGCGAGTAGCGGTGCTCGACCTTGATCGGCTGGAGGTAGAGTCTTCCGCGGTGCCGGTAGACGTCCAGCAGGAGTTGCGTGGTGTCGGCGATGGGCGTCGTGGCGTGCGACGAGTGGTAGTTCCTCAGCAGGGCGAAGTACGCGATGGTCTCAAGGTCATACAGATACGGGCACGTGAGCATGAAAAAGTTGCCGAGCATCTGGTCGCTGTACCAGTCGACGGCCAGCTCCGAGAGGCAGTCGAAGATGTAGAACGCGCCTCGGCCGGCCCGCTCGATGGTCCGGTGGATGGACCCCAGGAAGGTCTCGAACCCCGCCTCCGGGTGGACCTCGACGATCTCGACGCCCGACCCCGCGGGCACCAGCGCCGGGTGGCCGGCGAACCGGAAGTACACGACCTTCTGCCCCCGCGCCAGCGCCCCTTTCCAGTACGGCTCGACCAGCGGCAGGTAGTCCTCGATCCGGTCCACTTCCCAGACGATGTTGTCGCCTGCCAGAAGGCCCTTGAGCATCTGGTCGAGCCCGGGCAGGCCCGTGCTGAGCTGAGCGTTCACCGCGGTCATGCGCGTCTCCTCTCGAGCCGCCGCGGCCGGACCCGGGGCGCCGCCGGCCGTCTCCGAAGGGGGCTTCATGATACACCGGCCGGCTGGCCGATACGCGGTAATTGTGGGATGCCCCGCGGCGATGGCCGAAGCGGACGAAGGAAGGGGAGGCAGGGCGGAAAAACAGCGCGGCGGGTCAACGGCCCGCCGCGCGATGAACCTTCGGATTGTTCCTGGGGTGTGGCCGCGTTACTTCGGGGCATCCGCGCCGCCGCGCCGGCCCTCGCCGGGTTTGCGTTCCTTGCGGCCTTCGCCCTTGCCCGCGCCGCGCGAGGCGCGCATCGACTTCGTGATGGTCTGCGTCACGAAGCGCTTGCCATCGGCGGGGCCGAGGACTTCGACGGCCTTCGCCTCGAGCGCTTTAATGGCGTCCTCGAGGTCCTTGATCTTGTCCTTCATCAACTCCATCTTGGCCGGATCGACGACGAGTTCCGGCTGCTTGCCCGCGCCCTTGCCCTCCGCGCCGGCCTTGCGTTCATGTTTCGGCGGAGGGGCGCCCTCCTCGGCATAGGCCGCCGCCATCGGGCCGACCACCAGGACCGCCGCGGCCACAAGACCCAACAGCCATACCTTCCTCATGTGCTCTCCTTTCGCGGGTCCATTCTCTTTGAACGGGTGCGACCTGGCGCCCGTCCCTCTTGCCGAACGGTAAAACGCCGCCGCGCGGGGGGTTATTGCGGGAATTCGGCGGGCGGGGCAGGGCAGAGGACCGCCGCCCCTCCACGTCGCGCAGCGGGCAAGACGGCCCGCCGCGCGGAACTCAGGGGGAGGCGCGCCGGACCGCTACTCCATCGCCGACCGGATGCGCTCCCAGTACTCGCGCGTGGCCGCCTTGCGCCAGCCGGTAGGTCCGCCATTCCAGATACGTGCATAAACCTCATCGGTGGGCGCGCGGCCGGTCTGCTTCTCGTAGACGTCGCCGTAGTAGTCGAGGTACAGGGCCCACAGGCGGCGGGCCTTGGCGGGGTTCGTCAGGTCGGCGGCGGCGTAGCGTTCGCCCAGGCCGCGCTCGCGCGCAATGCGGTTGACGTCGGCCAGGCAAACGCTGCGGATCTGGGCGATGCCGCTGGCCCCGTCGTGCGGGTTGTAGGCGTGCGGGTCGCCCTTCGATTCCACCTGGACGGTGGCGTGCCAGAGCGCGTCGCTGGGTCCGTCGGGCCCGCCCATGCCGGTCACGGCGGCCACCGCCGGCAGGGTCGCCAGGACCCCGACCACAATAAGGAAGGTTCGCTTCATGGTTCTCGCCCCTTGTCCGCCGCCTCGCCGGACCGACAGACAGTCCGACCCTCTTGACGGCAACGGTTGGTGCCCATTCTCTGGACGTCACAAATCTATCGGACAAGCGTCCCGGCGTGCCGGACGCATGGTTCCTGAAGCGGGGCAACGGGGCCCGAAAAAAGAGGTAGGGCTTGCCTCACCACCACGGCAGTATAGCGGAACAGGCGGGGGAATCAAGGGGCAAACAACCTGGGCCGGTGTGGCACGGCCGGCTTGTCCGGCCGTGGCGACGCCTCGCCCGCTCCCCACGGCCGGACAAGCCGGCCGTGCCACACAGGTCGCTCCGGGGCTCGTGAGTTCAGCATTGGTCCGGGTTATCGCTCAGGCGCCGGCTTGCCGGGCGCGGCCGTGACGGCCAGTTCGCCGTCGCGCACCGCCACCGTGAGGGTTGAGCCATCGGGGATTTCGCCGGCGATGATCGCCCGGCCGATGCGGGTCTCGATCTGCCGCTGGAGGAACCGCTTCAGCGGGCGCGCGCCGTAGACCGGGTCGTAGCCTGCCTCGGCGATGAAGCGGCGGGCCGGCTCCGTGAGGTCCAGCCGGATATCGCGGTCGGCCAGCCGCCGCCTGAGGTCCGCCACCTGGAGGTCCACGATCCTCTCAAGTTCGCTGCGCGAGAGGGGTTTGAAGAGCACGATGTCGTCGACGCGGTTCAGGAATTCGGGCCGGAACGCCTGCCGCAGCTCCTGCATCACCGCGTCGCGCGCCCGCGGCGCGATGTCGCCGTCCGCCACGCCCTCGATCAGGTGCGGCGACCCGATGTTCGAGGTCATGATGATCACGGTGTTCTTGAAGCTGACGGTCCGCCCCTGCGCGTCGGTCAGGCGGCCGTCCTCGAGGACCTGGAGGAGGACGTTGAACACGTCGCGGTGGGCCTTCTCTATCTCGTCGAAGAGGACCACGGCGTAGGGCTTGCGACGCACGGCCTCGGTGAGCTGGCCGCCTTCCTCGTACCCGACGTACCCCGGCGGGGCGCCCACGAGCCGCGAGACCGTGTGCTTCTCCTGATATTCGCTCATGTCGATGCGCACGATATTCTCTTCGCTGTCGAAGAGGGCCCCGGCCAGGGCCCGCGCCAGCTCCGTCTTCCCCACGCCCGTCGGCCCGAGGAAGATGAAGGAGCCGATGGGGCGCCGCGGGTCCTTGATGCCGCTGCGCGCGCGGATCACGGCGTCGGCCACCAGGCGCACCGCCTCGTCCTGCCCCACGACGCGCCGGTGCAGGATCTCGTCGAGCCGCAGGAGCTTCTCTCGCTCGCCCTCCATCAGGCGCGTGACCGGGACGCCCGTCCAG
>JAPLML010000073.1 GCA_026387055.1 Planctomycetota bacterium
GGCCGCATGCCGAGTTGGCGTGCCGCCACCTCGCGCACCAGCGCGAAGGCCCGATGTAGGTCCTGGCGGGTCTCGCGCCCGCAGCGAAAGCGGTCGCGAATGTCCTGGGCGGCCTCGCGCAGCCGCGCCTCCGAGACATCCTTGAACTGCTTCTCGAGGGCCACGACGTGCTCGGCCTCGCGCAGGCAATGCTGCCGCCGGGGCACCATCTTCTTGACGATGCCGGTGGCGGCATCCCAGGCGGCATCCAGGCCGCGCGGCAGCGCCTGGTCGCCCGCCCGTTCGCCGAGCATCCGCCAGGTGGTGCTGGGCAGTTGGCTCATCCGGATTCCATCCTGTAGGCCGTGACAACGCACGGCGTGTGCGTTTTCAGCGTGGGTGGCACGGTCACGCGCCGTTGCGTGGCCGTGCTTGCTCCCCGCGCGTGACCCTGCACGGCCACGCAACAACGCGTGGCCGTGCCACCCAGCAGACTCGTATCATGCCAAATACTAATCGCGGCCGTACCGGCCGCGGCTAAACGATGCCGCGGCCAAACGGGCCGAGGCCCGCGCTAAATGTGGAACCGCCGCTGGAGCATCTGGAGGATCGCCCGCCAGAGCTGCGAGAGGTAGGGCTTGGGGGAGGCATCGAGTTGGACGGCGACGCGCTGCCCCGCGAGCAGGCGTACCGTGTCGCTCGGGTCGGGGACGATCCGAATCTCGAAGATGCGCTCGGTCGTCTGGACGCCCGATCGGTCGTCCGGCGCGGTGGCGATGTTGCCTCCCGCGGGATAGCCCAGGGCGGCCGACGGCAGGTTCTTCTGCCCGGCCGGAAGGAAGTACTTGACCGTGCCGCCGACTTCCTGGTCCGGCCGCTTCATGATGCGCATCGAGACGCGGTCGCGGCGGTCGAGGTGCAGGATGCCGCCCACGTCGTGCAGGGCCACGGCGCGGACGATCAGATCGTCCATCTTCGCCACCAGGCCCAGGTTCTGCCCGCGCTTGAGGTACGCCCCCTTCGCCAGCTCGATCTGCGGGGCGACCCACGTCCCGGCCAGCGGGGCGCGGACCTCCAGGTCGGCCAGTTGCTGCTCGATCCGCCGGATCTTCACGTCGAGGGCCGCGATCTGCTCCTCGATGATCTGGACGGCGGCGAGTTCCTTCGTCATGGCCAGGCCGCGGCGGGCCACCAGCTCGCGGCGCTGGGCCGCCAGCTCGTCGCGATAGGCCACGAGCGCCGGGTTGCTCGACCGCGCCAGCGGCGGACCCTCGGGCTTCACCGCCTGGCCCGACGGGAGGAATTCCTCGAGGAAGCCGTCGGCGCCGGCGTGGACGATCTTCATGTCCGACGGCTCGACCACGCCCTCGATGTAAAAATGGTCGGGCGCCGGGATCACGCCCAGCCCCACCAGAAGGATGCCCGGCGCCAGGAGCGAGGTGGCCACCGCCCGCGTCCGCACGCGCATCAGCTCGCCCGAGGAGACGATGTAGTAGACGAACTTGCCGAGGGGCACCAGGCCCCACACCACGACGGCGATGGCCGCGAGGACCACGCCCACGACCGGCAGCGCCTCCGCCACGAAGAGGAAGATCATGAACGAGATGAAGAGGCGGTAGGCCGTCGAGGTGACCGCGTAGAGGAGGAGCCAGACGCGCTCGCCGCGCGTGTGGGACGGGTTCCGCGGCTTGCGGACGCCCCAGACGTAGCGCTTCACCAGGTAATACAGGTAATCGCGGGAGCGCTGCTGGAGGTTCGGGATCTCCAGCAGGTCCGAAAGCATGTAGTAACCGTCATATCGCAGCAAGGGGTTCGCGTTGAAGAGGATCGTGGACACGCTGCCCACGAACATCATGTTGTAGGCGATGGCATGGGCGGTATGGCCGGAGGGGGTGTGGGCCCAGACGATGGCCGCGAGGGCCGCGAGCGCCACCTCCACGTACATCCCGGCGGCGCCGACCACGGTGCGGTGCCACTTCGACCGCAGGGCCCAGGAGCTCGAGGCATCGACATAAGGGAGAGGCGTAAAGACCAGGAACATGATGCCCAGGACGTGCACTTCGCCCCCGGACCCGCTGTCGCGCCCGAACTTCTTGCACGCGAAGGCGTGGCCGAACTCGTGGAAGACCTTGATGATAACGAAGCTCACGTACAGCAGGGGCAGCCGGTCGGGGCTGAGGAGACCCTGGGCGCCTTTCGTCAGCTCGCCGGTCCGTCCCGCCAGAAAGTAGAGGCCCGTCAGGACGAGGCCCAGCCACAGGGCCGCCCCCCACCAACTGAAGAAGGCCCCGAAGAAACCGACCGTCCGGTCGAGGATCCGCTCGGGGTCGAAGATGGGGATGCGGATAAAGAGGATGTTCATCAGGTACGACTGGACCTCGCGCGTGACGCGTTTGCGGTAGCGTTTGAAGAGCCCCTCGGCGTCGGGCGGGAGGTCGCCCGCCAGGAGGTTCGACGTGTAAAGCTGGCCGAGGAGTTGGATCGCCTCGCCCTGGGTGGGGGCGTCGTCGCCCAATTGCTCGTTGCAGATCTTCCAGGCGTCGGCGACGGTGCGCCGCCCGTCCAGCAGGGCCACGAACCGGTAGGCGGCCTCGTTCAGGCGGAAGAACTGGTTCGAGGAGGGGTCCTGGATGACGTGCCACATGTCGCCCCGGAAATGCTGCCGGTGCGCCTGGACGGTGGACCGCAGGCGTGGGCGCAGCTCCCCCACGCGGTACCACGACTCGCTGAATGTGGGACGGTCAACCGGCACGGGAGCACTCCAGCTTATGCGCGGCGGGTCTCCTGACCTGCCGCGCCAGGACCGCCACCTGCGGCGCGGCACACGGACGCGGCGGGTCGGGAGACACGCCGCGCACGAGTCTACGCTATATCCACAGCTTCATGCGGACCCAGTTGATCGCCGGGCGGGTCCAGATCCAAGCGTAACTGTGGCGGCCGATGTAGATCTTCGCCACGCCTTCCATCCCCGGCCGCCCCCATGACGGGCGATCCAGGAGCTGCACGCGGACCTTGAAGATGTTGCGCTGCTCGACCACCTCGGCCACCGGGGTGATCCGCTGGACGACGAACTTGATGCGCTCGTTCGGGAACGAGGCGCTCGCGAGCTCGCCTTCCTGGCCGACCTGGAGGTCCGGGACGTCGTCCTCCGAAACCGCAAGCTCCGCCCGGAGCGACTCCAGCGGGGCCACCTCGAACATGACGTCGCCGGTCTTGACGGGCGCCCCGATCCGCTTCTTCAGGTCGCCCGCCACCACCAGGCCCGTCATGGGCGAGACGATCCTCGCCTGCGTAATCTGGTACTCCAGCAGGTCGATCTGGGCCTTGGCCTTGTCGGCCTGGGCCTGGGCGATCTGGGCCTCGGCGGTCTTCGCGTCGCGCATGGCGGCGGCCGCCTGCTTCAGGTACGTGATCCGCTCGGCCTTCGACGCGGCGAGCTGGAGCCTGATCTCGGCCGTCTCGAGCGTCGCCAGGACCGTCTTCCCGCCCTCCACCGTGTCGGGCGGCTCCACCAGGACGCTCTCGATGAAGCCGTCGAACGGCGCGGGGATGACCTGCTGCCGGATCGGCTCCAGGTTGAACGACGCCTCGTGGCGGTAGTCGCCGTCGACGAAGAAGATGATGCCCAGGAACACCGCGCCCAGGATCACGAGGAGCTTGATCCACGTGTGCTTGGGCCCGACGGCCGCGGCGGCGCCCTTGCGAATCGCCCCCGCCAGCCGGGCGCCGACCCACTTGTCGTGCTCCTCGAGGTTCGCCAGCCGCGCCATGACCAGGTCGGCGGTCAGCCGCAGCGCCTCGACCTCCTCGAGCGTGAACGGCTTATCGATCGGGCGCTCCAGCAGGAGCACCGCGGAGGCCTTCCCCGCGCGCCTCAGCGGAATCGCAACGATGGCCGACGGGCCGTGCCGCTTCGAAAGCTCGTTGGCCGCGCGGCCCACGTACGTGGCGTCCGCCGCGGCGGGCAGGAGGATCTCGACGTCCTGGTCCAGGCACTCCTCCATCGCCGCCTCCAGGTCCTGGACGACCTTCATGCGGCGGCTGAATTTCTCGGTGTGGCTCATCGCCCGCAGCTGGACGTAGCGGCCCTTGAGGAAGCCGACGCTCACGCGGTCGCACTGCCACCGCGTGGCGATTTCATTGGCGAGGGCCATCGCCAGGCCCGCAAAACGCTCCTGCTCGTTGACGGCCGCCAGGGTCTCCATGGCCGCCCGCAGGCGCCGCAGGTCCGTCTGGCGCCGCTGAAGCAGCAGCCGCATCTCGTACAGGCTGAGGATGCCGACCGTCAGTTCCAACCGCTCGCGCAGGGCGCCGAGGATCCGCGGGTCGCGCGTCTCCACCATGAAGACCGCCAGGCCGCTGATCGCCTGCGCCCGCCGAAGGGGCACGAAGATCAGGTGCCGCCGGGCGGGCTGGCCGTAAAGGTCCTCCGGCGAGTGGAACGGCTTGATGACCGTGGCGGCCGCGTTCAGAACCTCGGGCAGAAACTCGACCGCCTGCGACAGCCACACGGGGGCCGTCGCCCCCTCCGCCAGCGCCGGGTAGACCGCCAGCACCTCGGCCCGGCGCTCGTCGGTGCTGCGGAGGATGGCCCCGCCCTCGGCGGAAGCCATCTGGCACTGGACGGCCAGCAGGGTGGCAAGGAATTGCTCCGGCGGGCCATCGAACCGGCTCAGCCGTTCGATGACCTCCGCCGTGCTCAGGCGCGTGCCCACCCCTGATTGCCCGGGAACTTCGGTACGTTCCATCATTCCGCCCAGAAAAGAGGCCCCGCCCGACACCAGGGGAGCACGGGCGGGAAGCAACCTCCGGCCGCAGCCGTTTCGTTCGGCCGTTGCCGGTTCCCTGTTCCCGGTTCCCGGTTGCCGCCTTTACGCCTTCCGCCGCTTGGCCGGATCCAGCTCCAACTGTCCGAACTGCTCCTCGTACTGGCGGACCCCTTGGCCGAGCATGATCGCCAGGCGCTTCGCCAGGAAGTAGTTCATGATGATTCGGTCGTTGCTCTGGGAGACGACCTCCGGCTGCCCGGTCGGCCCGGGGACGCGGCTGACGAGGTTCAGGCCGAAATCGACCATCACCTCATCGGGCGTTGCATTGACGTGGAACGTGTTGGAGTAGCTGGTGTGCAACTGCCGCTCGTCGAGGTGGACCCGGATCTCCTGCTGCGTCTGCTGGCCCGGCTGCGCCGGCAGCCCTGCCGCGGGCTGAGGTGCGGCCGGCTTCTGGCCCTGGGTCCCGCCTTCACTCATCGTAGCCATGAATCTCTCCTCCTTAGTGGTGCTTTGCTGGATCAGAGACGGTTACGCGACCATTCCATAGTAGGCGAAAAGCACGTCTATGGCTAGGGTACTATCTCGCCGCTGAATTTGCAAGGTGCGAGTCCCTCGCCGGGTCTTTGAACGGCATTCCAGGCCCCCTTTCTTCACTAATTCGCCATCCCGCGATCAACCGAACACGCTTGACACCCGGCCCTTGAGGCGGTCTAAGTGAAGGCGGTCGGGCGACCGTGCGCTTGGGCGCAGCCAAGGACGGATGACGAAGCCACGGCTATCTTGAGACGTATGGCCGCCTCCGGAAATTCAGTGGAAAGCTCGAAGAATCGCCAAGGAGTTGAACGATGGCCAAGTCCGACGCCTTCACCGCCCTGCGACGCGAGATCGCCGCGATCCCCGTCATCGACACCCACGAGCATCTGCCGAACGAGGCCGACCGGCTGAAACAGTCGGTCGACTTCTACACCCTCTTCAGCCATTACTGCGCCGGCGACCTCGTGGCCTCGGGCGCCCCGGCCGACACGATGGCGAAACTGGCCGACCCCAACGTGCCGGCGCCCGAAAAGTGGACGCTCTTTGAGCCGTGGTACCACCACATCGCCGACGGCTCCTACGCCCGCTGCGCCCACCTCGCCATGCAGCGTTTCTACAAGGTGGACCGCCTGGCCTCGCTCAAGGATGCCGAAAAACTCACCGAGCGAATCCGCGAGGCCAACAAGCCGGGCCTGTACCGCAAGGTCCTCAAGGATGCCTGCGGCATTGTCACGGGCCTCAACAACGGCGGCACGGGCGTCGACCGCGAGTTCTTCACGCCGGTGCGCTTCGTGTCGGAACTGGCCGAGGTCGGCGCCCTGGACCGGATCTGGGCGGTGGAGAAGGAGTCCGGCCGCGCGTGCACCTCGCTGGCCCGCTACGTCCAGGCGATCGGCGACATCCTGGAGGCCGAGAAGGCCCGCGGCCTCAAGGGCGTGAAATTGGGCTTCGCCTACACGCGGCCCCTCCACTTCGCCAGCGTGCCCGCGGCCGACGCCGAGCGCCTCTTCAATCGCGTCTTCGACGAGTCCCAGGGATGGCGCGCGGCGTGCCTCGGCTACGACGAGACCCGCCCGCTCCAGGACTACCTCGTCCACCAGTTGGCGGCGATGGCCGGGGACCTGGACCTGACGGCGGTCTTCCATACGGGCATCCAGGCGGGCAACGAGAATCACCTCGACAACGGCCGGCCCGAGCGCCTGTGGAACCTCCTGCTGCGGTACCGGAAGACGCGTTTCGACATCTTCCACATCGGCCTTCCGTGGGTGGAAGAGGCCGGGATGCTCGCCAAGTACTTCCCGCACGTGTGGGTGGACTTCGCCTGGGCCCACGCCATCAGCCCCGAAATCGCCGCGCGGGCACTAAAGATATATGTCGATATGGTGCCGCGCAACAAGGTTCTCGGCTTCGGCGGCGATTACGCCGTCGTCGAGAAGGTCTACGGGCACCTGGAGCTGGCCCGCGACAACATCGCCCGGGCCCTGGCCGACAAGGTGGCCGAAGGCGCTCTCGACCCGGCCCGCGCCGTGGCCTGGGCGCGGGCCCTTCTGCACGATAACCCCATCGCGGCCTACAAGCTGGACATCCAGCCGCTCGATTGAGCCTGCGAAAAGCCTTGCCATCCCCGCCGTTACGCCGTAACACATGACCGCGTCGCCCGTTCAAGATAGGCGCCGGCACGTGTGTTCTTCAAGGGCCGCGGGAAAAGATCGCGAGGCCCGGCCCAGGAGCCGTCTTATGCCCAACCCGATCCGACGGGTGTGCGGCGCGGCCGTCGCCGTCGTGCTCGGCGTCTCTCTGGCCGCGATGGCCTCGGCGGCGCGAGCGCCCGCCAAGGCGCCTGGGAAGGCGGCCGAGTCGGCCGGCCCCCCGGCGCCCTCGCGGACCGAGGGACTCTACGGCGCGCCCATGCGGATGATGCCGAAGCCCGTCGTGCGGGTCCGCCCGAAGATGCCCGAGCCCGAGGTCAACTGGAAGCAGGCGCCGTTCTACTACATCCAGACCGAGCTCAGCCCTGCCACGCTCTACCACGCCACCACGAGGTTCTTCGGCTTCTTCACGCACTTGAAGGAGACTGGGCTGGGCGGGCCGACCTTCGCCGCCTACGCCTCGTCCGGCACCCCCCGGGTCGTCAGGGCCGGCGAGCCCGTGGATCCGGACGCGATGAGCGAGTGCTGGATCCTCGTCTGGTTCGCCGGGGCCGAGGGGTGGACCGACTGGGACAGCCCGTGGGTCGTGTACCTTCAGAAGCGTCCGAGCGCGATCAAGTTCGACGGCGACGGCCTCGCGTGCCGCTTCGACGGCCCGGCGGGGTACGCCGTCCTCCTGCCCCTGTACGGCTACTTCAAGCCGCCGCAGAAGGACAAGGAATTCCTCGCGGCCCACGGCCTGCCGCCGAAGAACATTCAGACATGGCAATGGGCAAGCGGACTGCCCGCCGACGTCCTGCGCCGCGTGCGCTACTGGGCGAACGTCTCGCGGGCCTTCCCCATCTACTGCGAGGACAGCTTCAACGTGGACCGGGGCCGCGACGCCGTGACGATCCGCCAGAAGTTCGAGTGGCTCTCGATCGTCGACGACTGGCACACGCCCCCGCTGAAACTCGCACCCGTCAGCCCCGTCCTGGCCCTGGCGTCGATGGACGGCAAGTTCCCCGTCGCGTACACCGGGCGCCTGGCCGACCCGCAGATGTTCACCCCGTACGGCCCGTACATGGGCATCGAGGGCGTCGACCAGTTCGACGCCACCTTCTACGTCCTGGGGTACGTGAACGAGACCGAGGCGTACGATCCGCCGCCGGCCGACGCCGACCCGACCGTTGCGCAGGCCCTCGAGAAGCTCCGCGCCACGGCGAAGCAGAAGTTCCGCAGCCCCGACGCGTACGCCTACGATCACGGCGGCCTCGGCAACTTCTGCTGGGCGATCCAGGGCGACCAGTGGTACGCCAAGGCCCTCCCCTACTACGACGACGCCACGCGGGCCGTCGCCGCGAAGAGCCTCGCCACGTACTTCCACGACGACGTGCTCGTGCCCCAGCGCTTCAAGGAGCGCGAGTTTCCGAAGGACTCCGGCCGCACGTATTACATCCTCGAAGGCCCCGGCATCGGCTCGTGGGGCGTCCTGGGCGACGCCGGCAAGTTCTCGACCAACCTCCTGGAGACGCTCTGGGCCTACGCCCACTACACGGGCGACTGGGACCTCGTGAAGGAGCGGTGGGCGATCGTGCGCAAGCTCTTCTGCAC
>JAPLML010000269.1 GCA_026387055.1 Planctomycetota bacterium
GGGCAGGCCGTCGCCGCCAGGATTATCGAAGCGTATGTTCGCGCGTACATGACGAGCCCCCTGACGCGGTCGCCTTCGGCTCGCCGCCAAGCGTGATTGCCGCCGGTTGTCGCGTTCACCGAGCGCTACTTGGCCTCGGCCTACGGCGGCGAGGGCGCGGTCGGATTGTCGCCTTCTTTCAGCGGCCGGAGGGCGATGGACTTGAAGATGATCTTCATGTTCTCGAACTCTTTGCCGCCGTGGACCTGGATGCCCACCTTCCCCTTGGTGAAGCTCGTGTCGCGGCACTCGCCGATCTTCCTGCCGTTGAGCCACTGGATGAGGCCGTCGCCGTTGGCGTAGACCTGGCCCTCGTTCCACCCCTCGCGGTTCTCGATACTCTTGTCGAGGTTCTTGAATATGAACATTTTGTTCGGACAATAGAGCGTCCCGCTGAACGCGACGGGGTCCTTCCACTCCAGGATGTCGAACTGGTACTGGGTGCGGAACCAGACGCCGCTGTTGGCCGGCCAGACGGCCTTGTAGGTAAACTTCAGCTCGAAGTTGTCCCACTCCCTGGTCGTGAAGAGGTCGCCGCCCTTGGCCTGGCTGGGCATGCCGACGAGACAGCCGTCCTCGACCTTCCACTGGCCGTCGCCCTGGGCCTTCCAGCCGTCGAGGTTCTTGCCGTTGAAGAGCGGAATCCAACCGCCCTCGCCGGCCTTCGGCTCTTCCCCGACCGCCGCCAGCGCGGCCGCGAGGGCCACCGCCAGGATCGAAACGACGGGAACGGCCAGCCACGTGACACGACGCATGCGAGGCTCCTTTCGATGTAGGTTGCGCGACAACCGTACCAGCACGCCGAGAGCGTGAAAAGCAAAAAGTCGTTGCCCCTATGTGGCTCGGGCTGTCCGTCGCCGTGCACGCGGCATCGAAACGCGCCCAGCAAGCTGGGCGGCTAGATGTTGAATGCCTTCGCTTATGGCCTTTCATTTTGCATTCGACATTTCGCATTTCGCATTCCCGAGAAAGTCCTTGACGCATCGCTCGCCGTAAGGAATAAGAGGGGCCTGCTCAGCGGGCGAGGAAAACGGCATGCAGACACAAGGGGCGACCCGGTGGGAGGCGGCCATGGACCGCCTCGGCGACTGGTTCCCCTTCGGCAAGGCCCCACTCATCATCCTCCTCTTGGTTCTCGTCTCAGGCGGGTGGCTTCTCCTGCATCCCGTGAAGCGGACCCAGGCCACGCTGCGGTTCTGGACCTTCGCCGACACGCACTATTACGCCTACCTCAACGCCAAGCCCTCGTTCGAGGCCGCCCATCCCGGCCAGACGGTCGATTTCCAGTTCGTCCACGGCCAGGCGGTGACGACGCGCCTGCGGGCGGCCTTCTGGGCGAACCTCGACGTGCCCGACATGGTCGAGGTCGAGATCAGCGCCGCCGGGAGCTTCTTCCGCGGTCCGTCCGACGACATCGGCTTCGAGGACCTCACGCCGCGCCTCAAGGCCGAGGGCCTTTTCGACCGCATGGTCAAGGCCCGCTTCGCGCCGTACACCCATCGCGTCCGCATCTACGGCCTTCCGCACGACGTGCACCCGGTGATGCTCGCCTACCGGCGAGACATCTTCGAGGCCGAGGGGATCGACGTCTCGAAGATCCACACGTGGGATGACCTGATCGCCATCGGGCGGCGCCTCACGATCCCCGACAAGCGATACCTCCTGGATTTCCCGGACGCCAGCCCCTCCGGCCTCGAGATGTGCCTCTTCCAGCGCGACGGGGGGTACTTCGACTCGGGCGGCCGCTGCATCATGGACAACCCCGTGGCCGTCGAGACGCTCCAGTGGTACATCCCGCTCGTGGCGGGGCCGAACATGATCGCCGACGACCCCGGCTGGGGCCAGCCCTGGGTCAAGGCCGTCGAGGACGGGTACCTCCTGACCTTCACCTGCCCGGACTGGCGGAGCAAGTTCACCGAGCAGCAGATCGCGCGGATGGCGGGGAAGCTGGCGCTCATGCCGCTGCCCGCCGTCAAGCCCGGCGGCCGGCGGACGTCGAGCTGGGGCGGCACGATGCTCGGCCTCACGAAGGCCTGCCCGAACAAGGACCTCGCCTGGCAGCTCGCAAAGCACCTGTACCTGAACCCGGAAGAACTCGCGAAGCGGTTCCGCGACACCAACATCCTGCCCGCCCTCAAGGAGGCGTGGACGCACGAGGCGATCAACGAGCCGCGGCCGTACTGGTCCAACCAGCCCATCGGCAAACTGTACGCCGAGCTCGCCGACGACGTGCCGCCGCAGTACGCCAGCCCGTACATCGAGTTCGCGAAGGGGAAGCTCTCGGAGGTGGTCTCGTCGTGCGCCAACTACTATAAGAAGAACGGCGAGGCGGGATTCGCCGCGTTCGCCGAGGCCCGCCTCAAGGGGGCCGCCGACGAGGTCCGCGAGATGATGAAAAGGAACCCGTTCTGACCATGCTCGGCTCGGCCTACTACCGCTGGCAGCACAAGTACGCGCCGTACCTCTTCACGGCGCCGTTCCTCCTGACGTTCGCGGTCTTCGCGCTGTACCCGATGGCCAAGAGCCTGGTCCTGGCGTTCTACATCACGAGCGGGCCGAAGTCGCAGGTGTTCGTAGGCCTCGACAACTTTGCGTTCATGCTGCGGGACCCGAACTTCTACGTCGCCGTCAAGAACACCGCGGTCTTCGCCCTGTTCTCGGTGTTCCTCCAGCTGCCGCTGAGCCTGGGCCTGGCGGTGCTTCTGAACGCGAAGTTCCTGAAGCTGCGGAACGCCTTCCGCTTCGGCTTCTTCTCGCCCTACCTGCTGGGGCAGGTGTTCGTGGCGGTTTTGTTCTCGGTGATCTTCGCGCCGCGGCTCGGCCTGCTGAACCGGGCCCTGGCGGCCGTCGCCCTGATGCCGTCGAACACCGACTGGCTGGGGGACCCGGACCGCGTGATGCCGGCCCTGGTGCTCACGGCCCTGTGGATGTATGTAGGCTTCAATATGATCTACTTCCTGGCGGCCCTCCAGGCGGTGGACAAGGACCTGTACGACGCCGCCGCCGTCGACGGGGCCGGCCCCTTCCAGCGGTTCGTGCACGTCACGCTGCCGAGCATCAAGCCGGTGGCGGTGTTCGTGGTGGTCCTCTCGACCATCGGCTCGTTCCAGCTCTTCGAGCTTCCGTACCTGATGCTGCGCAACGGCCCCGGGCCGGAGCAGGCGGGCCTGACGGTCGTCATGTACCTGTACCAGAAAGGATTCGAGGCGGGCGACCTGGGCTACGCGTCGGTCGTCGGGTGGTCGCTGGCGCTGGGCGTGCTGGGCATCTCGCTGCTCCAGATGCGCCTGGCCGGAACCTGGAAAAGGGAAACGTAATGCCATCCGAAATCGACCGGCTCGGGGTGGATACTTGACGTGAAGGCACGAAAACTACTCATTCAGATACCGCTCTACGCCGTGCTGCTCGCCGGCGAGGTCCGCGACTGGCCGGCCCTGTGCCGCAAGCTCGCCGAGGACGGCCGCGCAGGCCGCCCCGGCCCTGCCGCGCGCGTGTGGGACCGCCTCCCGCCCGACGCCCGCGAGAAGGTCGCGGCCGTCGCCCGGAGCGGCAAGATCGCCCCCGAGGAAGAGCATCCTCTCATGGCCGCCCTGAACGACGGCCTGCGCGTCCCCGACCTTTTCCACAAGGCGGACGTCGAAGGCCTGCCGCTGGCGGAGCACGTCCGCGGCCTGGTGGACCGCCTGGGCGCGGGCATCGAGGCCGGCGACGCCCACCGCCTGAACCGCGCGGTCCTCGAGCTCATCGTGCCGAACACCGTCGCCCTGGCCGGCCGCGGCATCCCCTTCGGCCGGTACATGATGAACAGCCTGTTCGTCGCGGGCACAAGTGTTCTCATCCAGATGTTTTTCTCGTCGCTCGGCGGGTTCGCCCTCGCCAAGTACTTCTTCCGCGGAAAGAAGCTCATCATGATGGTCATGCTCGGCACGATGATGATCCCCGGCCAGGTGATGCTCGCGCCGCTGTACGAACTGATCTTCACGATGGGCTTCATGGACTCCTTCCTGGGCCTCATCGTGCCGGGAATGGTGAGCGTCTTCGGGATGTTCCTCTTCCGCCAGTCGATGCTCCAGATGCCCGACGAGTTGCTGGAGGCGGGGCGGATGGACGGCTGCACCGAGTTCGGCCTTTACTGGCACATCGCCCTGCCCGTCTCGCGGCCGATGATCGGGGCGTTCTGCCTGGTGTCGTTCATGGGCAACTGGAACTCGTTCCTGTGGCCGCAGATCATCCTTCACACCTCCGACCTCTTCACGATCCCCATCGGCCTCAACCAGATGGTGGGCACCTACAGCCAGGAGTACGGCGTGATGATGGCCGGGACGCTCCTGGCGATCCTGCCGGTGATGATCCTGTTCTTCATCCTTCAGCGGGAGTTCATCAGCGGGCTGACGGCGGGGGCCGTCAAAGGGTAATGCGAAGTGCGAAATGCGGAATGCGAAATGTGGGCCGCGGCAACGCCGCGGCTGCGTTCCTGGATCCGCGTGTGCCACGGCCGGCTTGCCCGGCCGCGCGACGCGACCGCGGCGCGTTGGCGGCTATGACGCTTGGTATATCGCCGGACGATACCTCGGCGGGGGAATCGGCTTGCCGGCCTGACGCGCCGCCTCAAGCCACGCGTCCTTGGCGCGCGTGACCTCAGCCAACGCCTCCTCGGGAGTGCTGCCGAAGGCCGAGCAGGCTTCCAGGTCGGGGATGTCCGCGATATAGCCGCCATCCTCCTCGCTATAGAAAATGTTGATGTGGTAGTCGCTCATGGCTCTTCCTCCAACCTCAGATTATACCGCTCGACCAGCCGCAAGAACTGCCGGATCTGGTACGGCTTGGCTTGGCCTCCCACGTTCTGCAGATTCACGAGTTCGCGCACACCCGTGTGGCCGAAAATGTGATGGCTTCCGCTGGCGCGAATCCGCGTGAAGCCGAACCCCTCGACGAGGTTGACCATGTCGGCAAATGATACGTTCTGAAGCGCCCCCTCGACCAGCCGTCGGAGCAGCTTCCCGCGCTTCATCAGGCGAGCCCCTATCGATGTTTGCGCCCCGGCCTACCGCTTGCCGCTCAATCCGCAATCCGAAATCCGCAATCGGTTTACACGTCGCAGATCGCCACCGCCTGCCGGAGGCTCGTGAGCGGGTCGCGCTTCGGCACGAACTCGTGGGCCACGTAGCCGTCGTACTTCGAGTCGGCGATGGCCCGCATGATGGCCGGGTGATACAGTTCCTGCGTGTCGTCGATCTCGTTGCGGCCCGGCACGCCGCCGGTGTGGATGTGGCCGATGTACTGGATGCTCTGCCGGATCGTGGCGATGACGTCACCCTCCATGATCTGCATATGATAGATATCATAGAGTAGCTTGACGCGCGGGCTGCCGACCTTCTTGCACACGTCCACACCCCAGGCCGTGTGATCGCACTGGTAGTCCTTGTGGTCGCGCTTCGAGTTCAGGAGCTCCATGACCACCGTGACCTTCTTCTCCTCGGCCAGGCCCGCGATGGCTTTGAGGCCCTCGACGCAGTTCTTCGCGCCTTCCTCGTCCGACAGGCCCTCGCGGTTGCCCGACATGGCGATGACGTTGGGAAAGCCGGCCTCGGCGGTCTGCTCGATCGCCTTGCGCATGGCCGCCAGGCACGACTCGTGGTTCTCCTTGCGGTTCAGGCCCTTGCCGATGCCGATGCTGGGCGTGCACGTGCCCACGAGGCCGAACTCCTTCATCACCGGCCAGTCGCCGGGCCCCACGAGGTCGATCCCCTTGAGGCCCATGGCCGCGCAGGCCTGGCAGAACTCCTTCATCGGGATCTTGCCGTAACACCACCTGGAGACCGACTGCTTGATGCGGCCTTTCAGTTTCGCGGCTTCCATTTTTTCCTCCGCTCGTGCGGCCGTGCCCGCCAGGCCCATCGCCGCCATGGCGGCCGCGCCGCCCGCGACGCCCTTCAGCAGTTCGCGCCGGCTCACACCGCCGCGGCCTTCCGCCTCCCGATCATCCATGCGCTGATCCTTTCGCTCGCCGTAGGCCGGGGCGCGCCCCGGCGCCCATGCTCACCCACAACATGGCCACGCCACGGCGCCCGCCGCGCAGGCAGGCTGTGGCCGTGCCGCCCTCAAGCCGCAGACCGGGGCACGCGCCGGCCTACGTGCAAGACGCGAAATGCCGCTGCCTTTCGCCCTTCATTTCGCATCCCGCATGTCGCCTTTCGCATTCAAAGCTTGGCCTTCGGATTGCTGAAGCGCAGGGCCTTGTTGTCATGGTACGTGGCGTACTCGGTGACGATGGCCCCTTCCGGCCCGGCGACCATGAAGTGCTTGGCCTCGGCCTTTTCGAGTTTGCCGAGCTCGCCGGGCTTGAGGACCTGGGCCCGCCGGCAGGTCGTGAACTGCCGCTCGCCGGCGGGGATCAGGACCTCGGCGCCCGGCGTCGGGTCGCCCTCGGCGAACAGCGTGACGCCGCCGTACCGGAGCTGCCACGCCTCCATCTTCGGCACGGCGTCCTCGGTCTTGACGTGCCAATGCTCGGGGATCATCTGGCCGGGCAGGAGCCAGATCTCGTGGCCGAAGTACTTCCCTTCCTTCTCATTGATCCACGCGATGCCGCCCATGCCCGCCTCGGTGAACCGGCCGATGCCGAAATCGACGGCCCACATGTTGTCGCGCACGTTCTTCGAGATCGGGTACCCGAACGCGTCCATCAACTCGAAGTAGGCCTTCTTGCCGGCCGCGTCGTTGAACTTGCCGTCCGCGCCGTAGAACTCCGCGTTCTTATGGACAACGCCGGTGCGTTTCGGGCCATCGCACCCCGCGCCCATGGCCGCCGCGCCGGCCGCCGCGGCCCCGACCGCCACCCCCGCCAATAGCTCCCGCCTCGTCAGATCTGCCATGTTTCACAGGCTCCTTTCCACTGCCTTGACAGGTTGCGCTTCACGCGATGCACGGCCACGCAACGGCGCGTGACCGTGCCACCCCTTGCGCCGCCGCGCTCAGCCTTTCTTCTTGCCCTTGCTCATCAGCGACTGGTACAGGTCGAACGCCTTCTCGGGTTTTTCATTGTCGTGGACGACCGCGCGGACCGCCTGGACCATCGCCACGGGGTCCCCGGCGGCGAAGATGTTGCGGCCCATGTCGACGCCCGCGGCGCCCTGCTCCACCGCCCGGCGGGCCATCTTGAGCGCGTCGAGCTCGGGGATCTTCTTGCCGCCGGCGATGACGATGGGCACCGGGCACCCGGCCACCACGTCCTCGAACCCCGGCTCGCAGAAGTAGGTCTTGATGTAGTGGGCGCCGAGCTCCGCCAGGACCCGCGTCGCCAGGCCCAGTTACCGCGCGTCGCGGCCCATCTCCTTGCCGACGGCCGTCACGCCCATCGTCGGGATGCCGACGCGGTTGCCGGCGTCGATCGTGCGGACGAGGTTCGCCAGGGTCTCATGCTCGTGCAGCTCGCCCACGTAGCACTGGACGGCCACGGCGGCGACGTTCAGCCGGACCGCCTCCTCCATGTCGCCGACCATCTCGAGGCTGAGCTCCTTGAGGATGGTGGCGCCGGCGCTCAGGCGCAGGCACACGGGCTTGGAGGTGGTGGGGGGGATGCAGCTGCGCAGGGCCCCGCGGGTGCACATCAGGACATCGACATACGGTTCCAGGGGCAGGATGCTCAGGTCGATCCGCTCCAGGCCCGACGTCGGGCCCATGATGTAGCCGTGGTCGAACGCGAGCATCACGGTCCGGCCGGATTTCGGGTTGAAGATGCGCGCGAGGCGGTTCTTCATCCCCCAATCGAGCGAGTTGGACCCGCGCAGGAAAAACCCCTCGGTCTTCATCGGGACGTGGGGCTGGAAGTTCTTCTTGTCCTTTTCGGCCTCGGGACCCGGCATGGCGAAACTCCTTTCGGTTGCGGTGTCGTGCGAATCGCTCCGCGGCGAGCAAGCCCGCCGGCTGACCAGGCAGAATCACCTCGCGGCGATGGCGTCGGCGAAACCGCGGAAGAGCAGGCTCACCGACGTGGCGCCCGGGTCGGGCGAGCCGATGCTGCGGTCGCCGAGGTTCCGCGCGCGGCCGAACTTTGCGCGGAGGTCTTTCGTGGAGGCGGCGCCGCGCGCAGCCGCCTCGGCCGCCTTCGCCAGGGCCGCCCGAGGCCCCTCGCCCGCCTTGGCCGCTGCCCGCAGGGCCTCCACCGCGGGGACGAGGGCGTCGATCATCGTCTTGTCGCCCACCTGGGCCTTGGTCTGCCGACGGACGGCGGCCACGGCGCCCTCGAAGACCTCGGCCAGGGCGGGGGCGTCGAGCATCTGGCGGCCGCCGGCGGCCTCGGACATGCCGATGAAGAACGTTCCGAGGAGCGGGCCTGTGGCCCCGCCGTCGACGCCCAGGATCGCCCAGCCGACGTCGTTCAGAAGGGCCGCCAGGTCGCGCGACGTGCAGGTATCCATCGCCCGCAGGCCCACCATCATGGCCCGCCGCATCGTGGTGCCGTGGTCGCCGTCGCCTGTCGCCGAATCGAGACGCGAGAGCGTTGCGTGCTCGCTCACAACCTTGGCGGCGGCGGCGCGAAGCATGGTCGCCAGATCGTCAAAGCCAACGCTATCGGCCATACAACGTCCTCGCCTACGTGCCCCCCGTGTAATCACGGGGGGCGAAATAGATGGTCAACGCACCACAAGGTACGGCGTGTCGCACGGGGCGTCCCAGAGCTTCAGCAGCTCCTCGTCCATGCGGGCGATGAACATCTGGAACCCGGCCATCTCCTGGACGGTCAGGAACTCGGCGATCCGCGCCCGCGCGATCTTGATCCCGCGGGCCTCGCAGACCTGGTGCATGCGGCGGAAGACGATGAACAGCTCCATCAGCGTCGTGGCGCCGGCCCCGTTGAGAAGCACGAGGAGCTGCTCCCCCGCCTGGACGCTGAGGTCCGCGAGGAGCTGCCCAAGCATCGCCTCGGCGGTCTCGTCGGCCGACTTCATCTTCATGCGGCCGGTGCCCGCCTCGCCGTGCTGGCCCATGCCGATCTCCATCTCGTCGTCGGGGAGCGTGAAGATCGCCTGGCCGGTCGAGGGGTGCGTGGCGGAGGTCATGGCGACGGCCAGCGTGGCCATCTGGCGCTCCAGGCGCTCGGCCACGGCGAGGCAGGCGTCGAGGGAGTAGCCGGCCTCGGCGGCGGCGCCGGCGACCTTCATCACCGGGACGGCGCCCACCAGGCCGCGGCGGTTCTCGGGCTTGCTCCGCGGGCCGCCCGCGATGTCCTCGTGCGTCAGGATCTGCTTGACATTGAGGCCCTGCTTCAGGGCCATCTCCATCGTCAGGTTGGCGGCCATCACGTCGCCGGCGTGGTTGAGGACGATGAAGAGGACGCCCGCGCCCCGCTCGGCCCTCTTGAGGGCCTCCAGGCACCGCGGCGGGCCGGGGGCCGCAAAGATCTCGCCCGGCACGCTGATGTCGAGCATCCCCTTGCCCACGAAGCCGCTGAGGGCGGGCTCGTGGCCGCTGCCGCCGAGGGTGACCACGCCCACCTTGCCCTTCGCCTTGCGCCGGGCCCGCACCACCAGGCGGTTGCCGGCCAGGCGGATCTTGTCGGCGTACGCCAGGGCGTACCCCTCGAGGAGCTCGCCGACGAGGTCTTCAGGCTTATTGATAAATTTTTTCATTGCCATGATCAACCTCTCTCTTGCCGGGGTGCCCACCGCCGGAGCAGGCAGGACCAACAAACCGATTCCGCAACCGCCGACACATTGAGTCCTGCTCAACTCGCGTCACTTGGATTGCATCACCTCGATCGCCACGCCGTCCTTCAGGATAAACGCCACCCGCAGGTTCCGGGAGGCGTCAAAAGGCTGAACGATCACCTGTTCGCCCCTGATGGCCGCGTCGATCTCATCAACCATGTAGGCGACGTGCGGACCTTTCTGAAGAACCGCGGGCATGGGCCCGTCGGCCTCAAAGCGGAGGAACTCGAACCGGTAGGGATGGTCGGCGGGGTTGGTGATGTAAACCTTCGCCCCTGAGATGTACGTCTCCTTGGGATGCGGCTGGTGCGTCGGCACGCCCACGTGATGGAACCGAGCCACGGAAGCCTCCTTGCCCGTACGGGCCCTGGGCGGCGGGGCCTTCCGGCGCCCCGCGGCCGCATTGCGAGGTCCTAATCTGTCAGGCCGGCCGCGCGGCGTCAACAGAAAAGACTCGCGGCCGACCCGAAGGCCGGCCGCGCGCCTTGTGCCCGCCCGGTGGGCGATGTCAGACGGTCTGGGCCTTTTTCCGCTGGCCCCGCATGAACGCGTACCAGTAGGCCGAGCCGACGAAGATCGCCCCGCCCACGATGTTCCCGAGCGTCACGGGGAGGAGGTTGACCGTCAGGAACCTAGCCCAGGTCAGCGACTCCAGGTTCAGGTCGGCCGCCGCAACGCCCGCGCTCTTCAGAAACAGGCCCATGGGGATGAAGTACATGTTGGCCACGCAGTGCTCGTAGCCAAGGGCCACAAACGCCATGATGGGAAAGAAGATCGCCAGGACCTTCCCCGCCACGTCCTTGGCGGCCAGGGCCATCCACACGGCCAGGCAGACCAGCCAGTTGCAGCCGATGCCGCGGAAGAACGCCTCGCCGAACGACAGGTTCACCTTGGCGTACGCGATGCCGACGGCCTTGGCTCCGACGGCGCCGCCGGCCATCTTCCACAGGTTCGACTCGTACATGATGTACGCCAGCAGCACCGAGCCGATGAAGTTGGCCGCGAACACCACCCCCCACCGGCCCAGCATGCGGCCCCAGCCGTACTCGTTCCCCAGGACGCTCGTGATCATCAGGTTGTTGCCCGTGAAGAGCTCGGCGCCGGCGATGACCACCAGCATCAGGCCGACGGAGAAGACCGAGCCGACGAGGACCTGGCCGATGCCGACCCCGACGACCTTGGCGGCATCGTGCCCCACGAGCGTGGCCATCGCCGCCCCGAAGCCGATGTAGGCGCCGGCCAGCACGCCCAGCACCAGCACGTTCAGGAGCGAGACGGTCGCCTTCTTGACGCCGATGCCCTTCGTGACCATCTCGGCCACGTGTTGCGGCGAGCGGTGCTCGAAGTCCTCCGGCCGAGTGGCATGGTCCTTGATCTCCTGGGCCACCCGGTCCAGGGCGATGGCCGCACCGGCCTCCGGCTCGCGGATAAGGGCCTGGCTGACCGCCTGAACGATCTCGGTCGGCGTGAAGGGCTTGCGGACGTAGTCGCAGACGCCGAGGCGGACAGCCTCCGCCGCCGTGTCCACCGCGCCGTAGCCGGTGATGATCACGACGGCCATGTTGCCGCGGTTCTGGCGGGCGGTCCGGACGATCTCCATCCCGTCCGTGTCGGGCATCTTCAGGTCCACCAGGGCGCAATCGAAGTAGCCGCAGCGCGTCCGCTCCAGGCCCTCCTTTCCGGTGCCGACGGCCTCGACCTCGTAACCCGCGTCGCCCAGGACCCGCTGGCAGCTCTGCCGGACCGTGGCATCGTCGTCAACGACCAGAACGCGCTTCGGTGCAACCATCAGGGGCCTCCTTACCAAGTTTCCGCCTCGAGGCGGCTTTCGAGCCAGGCACGTTCCTCAGCCGAAAGCTCGCCGCACTCTTTCTCGATCCACACGATGTCGCCGGAGACGATGGCCGCCTTGGCCGCCGGACTGAGGGCCAGACCGGAGAGCACGCGGCTGCCTTCGGTCCGAAGACGCTCGCCGAAGCCCGCGTTGCCGGCGGCCGACCTCAGCACGTCGCGCACAAGGTCGGCCTGGATCCTCGGCTTGTCCTCGACCTGCACGGCGGCAAGGGCACGGGCGATGGCGTCCGTGATCTCCTGGGGGGTGAAGGGCTTCTCGATGTAGGCCGCGACGCCCAGTTTGACGGCCTCGACGGCCGAGGGCACCGTGCCGAACCCGGTGATGATCACGATGGCCACTTCCGGGCGCTTCTGCCTGAGGTCGCGCACCAGCGCCATGCCATCGAGGTCGGGCAGCTTGAGGTCCGTGACCACAAGGTCAAAGTCGCCGCCCATCGCGCGGCGGAGGCCCTCGTGGCCGGTCGCCACCGCATCCACCTCGTAGCCGGCCTCGGAGAGGGTTCGCCGACAGCCTCGGGTCACCATCGGCTCGTCATCGACCACCAGGATTCTTCGCGTCGCAACCATGGCAACCTCGCTTTCGCTATGCCCGGACCGCGTGGTTCTTCGCTGTTGAGGCTCAACGCAAAGGCGGTGCCAGAGCAGGGATTGCGCGGCGCCATTTTGTCCCAGCATCACAAGTGTTTGTACCGCAATGAGATGCGTTGGTTTGAGCAAGATGGCGGCCAGCACAGATTCCGGCGTAGGCAGCAGGAGTGTACATCCAGCAACGACAACTGTATGGCGAACCAGTACACCCGGTTCCAGACCACACCTCATTTGAGGGGTGACATGGCGGGGGTTATGCCGCCGTGCGTTAGTACTACAACGCCACTTCGCGCGGCGGGTCTCCCGACCCGCCGCGCACCTGCGTTATCTCGCCGCCGAGAGGCAATTGCCGCGCGGTGGGTCAGGAGACCCACCGCGCACGAGGTTAAGTGGCGTTGTAGGATCAGCCCGTGGGGATAGTGCACGGCCAGGCAAGACCGGCCGTGCCACACGGTTGCCCGGCACGCTAACGGGCACGGCAAATCCTTTGCCGATGCGGCAAAGGCCCGTATAATGCGCTCGAAAAGGGCGGAGAATGGCGAATGTCGCTTCGGGCTCGCCTCATCCTGAGTATGCTTTCGATGCTGGGAATCGCCGGAGGGGTCTGCGCCGTCATCGGGGCCAACCTCCTCTGGCGGAACCTGAGCCAAGAGGCCGAGGACCGCGTCGAGCAGGACCTCAACGCCGCCGCCGAGTTTTACCAGCAGCGCCTGGCCGCCATGGCCTCCACCCTGCGCTACACGGCCCTGGGCGAGAGGTTCCTCGAGGCGGTCGAAGCCCGGGAGACGACCTACATCGCCCCGCGCCTCGACGCCCTCCGCCAGGCCGCCGCCCTCGACATCCTCGACATCACCGACGCCCGGGGGACCGTCGTCTACCGGTCGCAGCATCCGGGTTCCTCCGGCGACAGCCTGGCCCAGGATCCGCTCGTCGCGTCGGTCCTCGCGGGCGGGGACGTCACGACGGCCACCCTCCTCGTGCCGATGGCGGCGCTCGGGAAGGAGGACCCGCGGCTGGCCGAACGGGCGCGGGTCCCCGTCCTCGCGACCCCGATGGCGGCGCCGACCGCGGCCACCGAACTCACCGAGGGGATGATGCTCTGCGGCGCCGCGCCCGTCCGGGGGGCGGGCGGCAAGCTCTGCGGCGTCCTCCGGTCCGGCATCCTCCTGAACCAGAACCACGACCTCGTGGACCAGGTCCAGAACACCGTCTTCCGCAACGAGCAGTACGGCGGCAAGCCCCTCGGCACCGCCACGATCTTCCAGGACGACGTACGCATATGTACCAACGTTCTTCAGGCCGACAAGAGGTCGCGGGCCACGGGCACGCGCGCCAGCGCCGAGGTCCGCGACCGGGTCCTCGGGCAGGGCCTGCCGTGGCTCGGCCGGGCCTGGGTGGTCAACGACTGGTACCTGGCGGCGTACGCGCCGATCCAGGACCCCGACCACAAGCCCATCGGCATGCTCTACGTCGGCGTCCAGCAGCGGAGGTTTGACGACGTGGCCCTCAAGACCCTGCTGACGTTCGGCGTGGTGACGGCCGTGGGCCTGGCGGCGGCCGGACTCGTGGCCTGGAAACTGGGCGACAGCATCTCGCGCCCGGTTCGCGAGCTCGCCCGGGCCTCCGAGACCATCGCCCGCGGCGATTTCTGCGAGATGGTGCCGGTCCGGTCCTCCGACGAGATCAGCGCCCTGGCCCGGACCTTCAACGCCATGGCCGCCTCGCTGCGCCAGCGCGACGAGCAGCTCAAGGAGCGGACCCGCCAGCAACTGACCCGGTCGGAGCGCCTGGCCGCCGTCGGGCGCCTGGCGGCCGGGGTCGCCCACGAGATCAACAACCCCCTGACGGGCGTCCTGACGTTCTCTCACATGGTCCTGAGGGACGCCCCGGCGGGCTCGCAGCAGCACGAGGACATCGAGGCGATCATCGAGGCCACCACCCGCTGCCGCGACATCATCCGGGGGCTGCTGAACTTCTCCCGCCAGAACGAGCCGCAGAAACGCCTCTCGAACTTGAGCGACGTCCTGCACGACGCCCTGAACCTCACCCGCAACCAGGCCCTCCTGCACCGGGTCACCCTCCTGGAGCAGCTCGATCCGCACCTGCCGGCACTGGTGATCGACCCCCACCAGGTCCAGGAGGTCGCGGTCAACATCATCCTGAACGCCATCGACGCGATGCCCGACGGCGGCGCGCTGAACATCCGCAGCCACGCCGTCGAAGGCGGCCGATGGGTCGAGTTCGAGATGGCCGACACCGGGCACGGCATCCCCGCGGAGATCCTCGACCGCATCTTCGACCCGTTCTTTACCACCAAGCCGCCGGGCAAGGGCACCGGCCTGGGGCTCGCCATCAGTTACGGCATCATCACCGAGCACGGCGGCGACATCAGCGTCTCCAGCGAGGTGGGCCGCGGGACCACGGTAACGGTCCGCCTGCCCGTCGAGCGGAAGAAGGAAGAGCCGAATGCGACATGAGGCGCACATCCTGGTCGTGGACGACGACCCGATGGTCCGGCGCAGCTGCGAGCGCATCCTGGGCGACCGCTACGCCCTCACGATGGCCCAGGACGGCCGCGAGGGGCTGGCCGCCCTCCAGGGGCGGACGTTCGACCTGGCCCTGGTGGACCTGAAGCTCCCCGACGTCAGCGGCCTGGACCTCCTGAAGCGGGCGCCCGACGGGTACCCCGACATGCCGATCATCATCATCACGGGCTATTCCACGATCCGGAACGCGGTGGAAGCTATCAAGATGGGTGCTTTCGATTACGTGGCCAAGCCCTTCAGCCCGGACGAGCTCGAGGCCGCCGTCGAGAAAGCCCTGCGCGAGCGCCGGCTCCTCAAGGACTACCACTACCTCCAGGAAGCCCTGGCGGACCGCTTCCGCGTCTCGCGCCTGGTGGGCGACAGCCCCGCCCTGAAGCGCGTCCTCGGGCTCATCGAGCAGGTCGCCCCGACCGATTCGACCGTGCTCCTGACGGGCGAGAGCGGCACGGGCAAGGAGCTGGCCGCCCGCGCCATCCACTTCTCCAGCCCGCGCAAGGACGCGCGGTTCGTGGCGGTCGACTGCGGCGCGATCGCCCCGAGCCTCATCGCCAGCGAGCTCTTCGGCCACGTGCGCGGGGCGTTCTCCGGCGCCGTCGCCGACCACACGGGCCTCGTGCAGGCGGCCGACGGGGGGACGCTCCTCCTGGACGAGATCTGCAACCTGCCCCTCGACCTCCAGGCAACGCTCCTGAGGGTCATCGAGGCGCGCGAGGTCCGGGCCGTCGGCGCCTCGGAATCCACCAAGGTCGACGTGCGGTACATCGCCGCCACCAACCGGGACCTCCGGGCACTGGTCGGCGAAGGCAAGTTCCGCGAGGACCTCTTCTACCGGTTCAACGTGTTCCCGATCGACCTCCCGCCGCTGCGCGAGCGGCGCGAGGACATCCCGCAGCTCGCGCGGCACTTCCTGGCCGTGTACTCGGCGAAGATGCACAAGCGCATCGAGGACTTCACCCCGGAGGCCCTGGACGCCCTCCGGCAGTACGACTGGCCCGGCAACGTCCGGGAGCTCTCGAACGTCGTGGAGCGGCTGGTCATCCTGGCGGGCGGCGGCCGCATCGGGCATGCCCACCTCCGCGAGTCTATCGATATACCCACGTCGCTTCCGCCGATCCCCGAGACGTTCGAGCAGCTCGCCGAGCTGAAGAAGAAGCTGCGCGACCAGGCCGTGATCGAGGTCGAGAAGGCGTTTTTGCTGGAGGCCCTCCGTCGGAGCGGCCACAACGTCACCCGCGCCGCCGAGCAGGCCGGCATGCAGCGCACGAACTTCCAGGCGCTCCTGAAGAAGCACAACCTGCGCCTGCGCGACCTCGCGCCGCGGGAGGAGTAGGCCGGCCCGGCAGGCCCCCCGCCGCGCGAAGCCGCCCCCAACACCGGCCCCAGGCCGCCCGCGCCGTGTTGGAGAAAGTGTCGCGGGCGAGGTGGACACAGAACAAGGAGCACACGACATGAGAAGGGCCGTCGCGGGGATCGCGCTCGCGGCCGTGCTGGCCTGCTGGATCCCGGCGAGCTCGCCGGGCGGCGCCGCCGAGACGCCCCCGCCCGCCGCCATCCGCCTGACGAACTACGCCGACGGCGAGACCGTCCGCTTCCCCGTTCCCGTGCTGCGCGGCACGCTGGCCGACGCCGCCCAGGCGGCGGTCACGCTCGTCAACACCTCGTCGGACCGCGACACCCGCGAGATGAGGGGCCTGGCGCACAAGGGGAAGTTCAAGGCCCTGGCGGAACTCGTGCCGGGGCCGAACAAGCTCATCCTCCGCGCCGGCAAGGACGCGCTCGGCTTCACGCTGGTCTACAAGCCGCAGACCAACTCCTACTTCGTCCGGTGCGTGTACCTGACCGACAACTCCGGGGCGACGGAGTTTCAGACGCCCCTCAAGGACGATCCGCAGGATTACGCCGGCAAGCTCGACACCGCGATGAAGATCATGCAGACCTTCACGGCCGAGCGGAACTACGACCTCGGGTTCGGCCGCCGCACTTTCAACCTCGAGCTCGACGAGATGGGGAAGGTCAAGGTGCACGTCTTCAAGCAGCCCGAGCCGGCGTCGGTCTACTGCGCGATGAACGACCAGGCGTGGTGGGGCCGGGTCGCGGGCGAGCTGGCGAAGTCGCTCCCCGCGCGGCACTCAAAGACCGTCGTCATCGCGGCCTACACGCGCTTCGACCCCGAGACGCGCAAAGTGCGCGGTCACACGGCCCTCGGCGGCGGAGACATGGCACTCTTCGGCAGCGGCAACCTTTTCACGTGGCCGAGCCGCCTGGCCGACGTGCAGCCGGCCTTCATGGACGCGCGGCGGATCGACCCGAAGGTCTCGTTCGACGATTCCGTCGGCCGGAGCACCTTCTGGGGCGCCGCCTCCACCACCCTCGGGGCCACGCTCCACGAGCTCGCCCACACGTTCGGCCTGCCGCACTCGCGGGAGCCGTTGGACATCCTGTCCCGCGGCTTCGATTACTTCAACCGCGTGTTCACGTTCGAGGACCCGCCGAGCGGCCACAGCGCAAGGAGCGTCGAGTTCGCCGAGAAGGACGTGGCGTGCTTCGCGCCCGTGAGCGCCGCCGCCCTCATCCCCAGCCGGTGGTTCGCGATGGACGAGAAGACCTACGGCTCCCGCGGCGAGACCACCGCCCGGCTCGACGAGGCGTCGCGGATGATCGTCGTCGAGTCGACCCAGCCCATCCGCTACATCGGCTTCGACCGGCGCGGCGACGCCGCCTACCACGTCGTTCCGCCGGAGGGAAGCCGGAAAATGGAGCTGCCGCTGAAAGACATCGCCGCCCGCGTCAAGGCGAGCGGCTTTCACCTGCGGATCATCGACGACCAGGGCGGCATCACGCACGCGAGCATCGTGGCGGGGGCGTTCGTGCAAACGTGGCAGTTCGCGTCGATCACCGAGCCGTGGACCGACCCAACCGCGCCGGTCCCGCTCAGCGACGCGCGCCTCAAGGAGATCGAGGCGAGCGCCGCCGCGGCCAAGCCGGCGACCTCGAGTGCAGGTTTCATCGATTTCACGAAGCAGTTCCCCGCCGACAAACAGGCGGACATCGCCGCGTACGCCTTCCGCGCGATCAAGTCGAGCGCGGCCCGGCGCGTGAAGATCCTGACCGGCAGCGACGACGCCCTGCGGGTCTGGCTCAACGGCAAGCTCCTCAAGCAGGTCCTCGCCCTGCGAGCGGCGCAGATGGACTCGGAATCGTCCACCGCCGAACTCCAGCCGGGCGAGAACCGCCTGCTGGTCGAGGTCTCTCAAGCCGGCGGCGGATGGGGTCTGTACCTGCGCTTCGAGGACGCCGACGGCACGCCCCTGCGGCTTGACGATAGCGGCGAACTGGTCAAGGTCCCGTTGGCGCCGTGAGTCCGGACGTTGCCGTTCACGTGTCACAGGTTGACAAGCAACCGTACGTGTTTAGCGAGGGTGGCACGGTCACGCGCCGTTGCGTGACCGTGCTTGCTCGCCCACATGACCATGCACGGCCACGCAACAGCGCGTGGCCGTGCCACCCGGCAATCTGGTATGGCCCTAAACACGTACAGCAACCCGTGGCACATGAGAGGCAGCACCTCAAG
>JAPLML010000714.1 GCA_026387055.1 Planctomycetota bacterium
GCCGTGGAGCGGACGGATCTCGCCGGCGCTCTTCGAGAAGTCCACCGCGAGGTCCGCCGCGGCGCCGGCGTCCGCCGGCGTGGCCATGCTCGCCCCCACCGCCGCCAGGAGGGCGAGCCCGAGAGATGAGAGCCGTTGAGGCCGAGCGAATTGCGTGACGCGTGGCATGCCGCCGTTCATCTTCTCCGCGGCGCCGCGGGTTTCAACTGTTTTCCTTCATCGCCTCCGCCAACTGGAACGGGTCGGCGGACACGACGGCGGAGGCGTACATTTCCATCGCCCCGACGTCGGCGGTCTTGGCGGCCGGGTCGCCGCGGTCCACCAGGTGCACGAGGCACGGAAAGCCCTTCCACTCCGGGTCGGGCGCGCCCAGCGGCGGCATGTAGAAGGCCAGGTTGTAGGACTTGACGTCCTGGCGGGCGTAAACCTTGAGGGCCCGGTGGAGCGCCCGCGGCAGGTCGGGCGACTCAAAACGCTCGGCCACGAGGACGATCTCGCGCTCCTTCGCCGGCGTGAGGTGCGCCACGGCGGCCACGCTCCCATACCGGACCGCGAGGCCCAGCGCCTCGTGGACCTTCACAAAATCATCGAAATAATTTGACCCGTACTGGGCGGCGTAGGCCAAGGCGTCGCGCCGCAGCCGCTCGACCTTGCCGTAGTGGAACTTGCGGCCCACGGTCATCTGGGCGTGGCCGTGGATGATGCTGGCCCCGGCCTTCCACAGGCAGTTCCACATGAGGAAGAAGAAGCGGGCCTGCGGGTCCTCGGCGTGGGCCTTCTCGGCCCAGGCCTGGCTCGTGGCCAGAAGATCGGCGATCTCGGCCGGCGCGAACTCGTCGCGGCGGAACCGCAGGGGTGAGTGGTCCTCGAAGATCACCAGCCCGTGGTACCCGTCGTAGGCCGCCACGTTGGCGCAGGTCTTCGTTTCGCCGATGCGGCCGAAGGTGTTGGCGGGGGTGAGTTCCAGGGGCTTGCAGAACGAGCACTTGGGCTTGGCGGCCTCGATCTCCTTCGCCAGGTCCCCCTCGTCCTTCGCCTCGATCGGCCGCTGCGAGCGGATGGCGTTGAAGAGCGTCGCCTGGCCCGTGATGCGGTTGACGACGTGGACGATCGGCTGGCGGCGGATGGCCTCGAGGACGCCCTCGGCCGTGGGGGCGAGGTACTTGAACGCGCCGGCGATCCATCCTTCCATCGCCTTGGGCGGAAGGACGCGGGCCTCGCTCATCGCGAAGTCGAAGAACCGGTCGAAGAGCTTCCGCGCCTCGGGCGCCAAGGCGGCAGCGGTCTCGTTGAGCAGAGTGATGCGGGCGGGCATGAAGCTCCTTTCGCGAGGAGCGCGGCAGGTCAGGAGACCCGCCGCGCCCCGTGTCGGGGTTTCTCAGGCTACTTCAGTTCATTCAGGGCCGGCAGGAGGTAGTCGCGGCTGACGACTTCCCAGGACATCTTCTTGGCCAGTTCGCCGCCGTTCTTGATGAAGGCCTCGCGGCTCTGGCGGTCGGTGGGGAGGCGCTTGAGGATCTCGCCGGCGATGCGTTCGGCCTCCCGCTCCTCGATAGCGTTGCGCTCGCGGGGGCCGATCGCCAGGACCTTGTCGAGCGTGGCGCCCCCATCGGCCAACTTCGTGTAGTCCGCCACCAGGACGTTCGGCGTCCCCCGGCCGCCGGTCACCTTGTCAACGAACCCCGCGCACCCGCAGATGTTCGTGATGACGCACAGGCCGCCGAACGAGAGCGGCTCGAGCTGCGCGATGCCAAACGGCTCGTAGATCGACTGGCCGAACTCGATGTCGGTGCCCTTGCGGACGTCGATGAACTCCATGTCGGGCGGCATCGCCACGCCACACGACGCGCGGCTCCAGCCGAACTGGTTCACGAGGATGACGCGGATCTGGCGGGCGCAGGCGTTGAACTTCTGCATGTGGACGTAGAAGTCCGCCTCGCCGCCCGAGAGGTCGGGGTACCCCTCGCGGTGGCCGACCGGCCAGGAGTACCGCGATTCCATGTCGAGGATTTCGTGGCCCTTGCGCGGGGCGCCGAGCTCGCTCGAGAGAAGATAGAGGACGCCCGTCTGGCCCGTCTGCCGGAACTTCCTCTCCAGGTGCCACAGGACCTTCAGGTCCCGCCACATCCCCTTCGACAGGGCCATCCGCGTGACGTGCGAGAAGACGAAGTCGGGCTTGAACTCCAGGATCGCCTCCGTGTACTTCTGGAGCCGCGCCTTCGACTGCTCGACGTCATCGAGCGACACGTCGTACGCCGGCACGCCGTTGTAGGCCAGGCGCAGGTTCTTCGAGGCGAAGTCGGCCCCCAGGAACTTCATCTCCGACATGACGTGGTCGCCCACGCACAGGACCGCGTCGCAGAACCGCGCCGCCGACACCAGGGCGTGCTTGAAGAACGGGGCCTGGAGGCCGAAGACGTCCTCCACGAACTTGCCCTTGGCCATCGCCTGCTCGAGGACGTTGTAGAACATCGTGTCGTGGCCGGGATGGCCCTCCGCGACGCGGCGCATCGTCGCCACCTCGTGGGCGTAGAAGACGGTCTTGTAGGCGTCGGAATTCTGGGCGATGGCCGCCAGTGCCAGCGGCATGCCCATGAACTCGTGGGCGAGGATGACGGCCGGGCGGGACTTCGCCGCCTCGATCGCCGCCAGGGCCGCCAAGCCCGGCGCCGCCAGCCGCACGTACTGCTCGTACTCCCACGTGTGGTACAGGTCGCTGCGGATGCCGAACCGCTCGTACAGCATCCGCTTGAACTCGCCCAGCTGGCCGAGGTCCGGGTTGGAGACGTCGAGGAGCAGCACCTCGGGGTTCGACTCCACGCCCGTCGTCTTGTCGATGAACGTGCGTGTGCCGTAGATGATCCCCACGCCGTAGCGCTCCTGGACGGGGCGGAACTTCGCCCCCCATCCGCCCGCGTCGACGTGGCTGAGGCTGGAGTACAGGATCTTGCCGGCCCGTACCAGGAGGTCCTGGGTCCCCGCGTCGCCCGGCCCCACGAGAATCGACCGGCCGACGCTCTGGTTGTAGGCCCGCGAGGTAAAGAACCCCTGGAGAACTGCTCCGATACCGCCCACCTTCTGAACGGCTTCGTGCGTGACGTGAATCAGCGTGCTCATCGGTCTCCCCTGGTCGTGTCCGTCCCGGACAGAAAGCGCGGGCCCCGGCTCCCTTGCGCAGTGCCCGCGAGTCCCCCTACGCCTCAGAACGAGGCGACACCCCTATTCTATCGGAATTCGCCGGGCGGGACTTTCCTATTTCGGGAAATGGCGGGCGCGCGGGCGCCGGGCGCCGCCGATAACAACGTTCAGCCGCGGCCGGTACGGCCGCGATTACTGTTCGTCGCCGTACCGGCGACGGCTGAACACGGCGGCGGCTAAACGTCACATCGTCAGCATCTTGTACGCCGTCCACCCCAGGAAGCCGATGAACACGAGCCTCAGCCACACGCGCGACACGCGGTGAGTCAGGTGCGAGCCGACGAGCGCGCCGACCATCGCCGGCGGCGCAAGCAGGCCCACGATGATCCACGGGGTGACGTGGCTCACGCCGTGCAGGCCCAGCGTGGCATGCTTGATGACGGCCGCCGGCATGGAGGCGAAGATGACCGTCACGGCCGAGTTCGCGATGGCCGCGCGAAGACGCAGCCGCAGGAAAAGCTGCTGGGCGGGCACCGCAATCGCCCCCCCGCCAATCCCCAGGAGGCCCGACCCCAGCCCCACCGCCACCCCGATCGCTCCCACCGCCCACGGGCTGGGCGGCGGACCGGCCGCGTCCCCCGGATCGGCATCCACCGCCAACTCCGGGCGGAAGAGCCGGTAAAGGTTCATCCCCAACACGTACGCCATCAGCAGCCCGAAGAGCCGCCACAGCCATGCTTCGGCGCCGCCCACGAAGAGGTTGCCCACCCACACGCCGATGATCGAGGCCCCGATGCTGCACGGCACGAGCACCTTGACGACGCCCCGCATGATGCGGCCGGCCCGCCAATGACCGATCGTGGCGCTCGTCCCCACGCACACGTTCAGGACGAGCGTGGCGGCGATCGCCGTGTGCGGGTCGAGGGGCGCGCCGCCGCCGGCGTCCCAGATGAGTTTCAGCAAGGGAAGGACGATGATCGTGCCGCCGATGCCCAGGAACCCGCCCGCCGTGCCGCCCAACAGGCCCGTAGCCAGGAGCAGCGCCACCTGCCACCCCTCAAGCATCGTCCGCTCCGTCTTCGTATCCGCCCGCCTCCGGCGCCAGCAGCCGGCCGGCGCCCGCGAGCAAGAGGCGCTCGGCAAGGATAGTCCCGAGACGGGCGGCACCGGGGGCATCACCCCCGGCCGACAGCCCCGCCGCCGGGAGCATCACGCGGGTCTCCATCTTCACCATCCGCCGGTCGAGCATGCCGAGGCGCGTGAGGCCCGCCGACGCCAGGACCGTCGCCTGGCACACGCCCTTCTCCAGCTTCGCCAGCCGCGTCTCGACGTTGCCGCGCAGGTCCATGAAGGCAAGGTCCGGCCGGACCGCCAGAAGCATGGCCCACCGCCGCGGGCTGCTGGAGCCGACCGTCGCCCCCTGCGGCAGCTCGTCAAGGCGCAGGCCGGCGGGCGTGACGAGACACTCCCGCACGTCCTCGCGCTCGGGCACCGCCGCCTCGACTGCCAGGCCGTCGGGCACGCGCGTCGGCACGTCTTTCATCGAGTGGATGGCCAGGTCGATCCGGCCGTCGAGGAGGGCCGTCTCGAGTTCCTTCACGAAGAACCCCACGCCGGGCAGGTGCGCCAGCGGCGTGGCCCGGTCGCGGTCGCCCGCCGTGCGGAAGGTCTCGATTTGCACCTCCACGTCCGGATGGGCCGCCCGCACGCGCCCGGCCACCCACTCCGTCTGGGTCATGGCCAGGCGGCTTCCGCGCGTTCCGATTCGCATAAGGTGGCTCATGGTATTTCCACGATAGTGAAATCGCCGCCGCGTGGCAAGCCCGCACATCTTTCGCTTGCCCGGCGGCACGCGCCGTGCGACACTTGAAGTCGGGGAGCACTTCCATGACCGAGGCCGCAAGCCAAGTACTCGTGACGGGCGCGAGCGGCTTCGTCGGCCGCCGCGTCGTGGCCCGCCTGCGCCAGGAAGGCTACGCCGTGCGGACGCTTGTCCGCCCGACCTCCGCCCGCCCCCTGGCGCCCGCCCGAGGGGTTGAGATCGCTCCCGGCGACGTGACCGACACCGCCTCCGTGGCCCAGGCCGCACGCGGATGCCAAGCCGCCGTCCACCTGGTCGGCATCCTGCGCGAGCGCGGCGCGAGCACCTACCAGGCCGTGCACGTCCAGGGGACCGAGAACGTCGTCGCCGCCTGCCGAAGCGCCGGCGTGCGGCGCCTGATTCACATGAGTGCCCTCGGCGTCGGCCGCGGTTCGACGACCGGGTACTTCCGCAGCAAGAAGGCTGCCGAAGAGGTCGTCCGCCCCTCGGGCCTCGACTGGACGATCCTCCGGCCCGCCATCATCCACGGGCCGCAGGGCGACTTCATGGTTGAGATGGCGCGGATGGTCGCGCGGCCGGGGCCGGTGCCCCTCATCGGCCGGGGCCTCCAGATCCTTCAGCCCGTCTGGGTCGAGGACGTGGCCCGTGTCTTCGTCGAGGCGCTGCGGCGCAACACGGCGATCGGCCGCGCGTTCGAGGTCGCCGGCCCCGACATCCTCACGCTTCGCGAGTTCTATACCATCGTGTCGCGCGTCGTTCTGGGCAAGGAGAAGACTCTCATCTCCGTGCCGGCGTTTCTCATCCGGGCCGGCGCCGCGGTGACCGCGATAACCCTCGCACATCCGCCCATCACGCGCGACGAGCTCCAGATGCTCGAAGAGTCGCGGCCGTGCGACATCCGGCCGATGGTCGAGGCCCTGGGCGTCGAGCCGGTGCGGTTCGAGGAAACGCTCTCGGTCTACGCCGCCGAACTCAAGGCCGCGGCGGGTATCTCGCCCATTTAGCCGCCCAGCCCGCCCAAGGCGGGTCGCCTCGGGCGACCTGCGGGGCGCGCGCCGTTGGCGCGCGGCCGGTCAGGGCACGCATGTTACGTGGCTGCTGTTCACGTGCCACGGGTCGCTTGTCAACCCGTGATGACCATGGAAGAAAGGCTACAATGACCACGGGTTGGCAGGCAGCCCGTGGCACGTGAAAAACGGCTCCCGCGGAGACACCATGCTCGACCTTGCCCTCATCCGGGCCGAACCTGCACGCCTCAAGGCGGCCCTGGCCCGCCGGGGCGTCCCGGCCGAGGCCGTCGACGCGGTCACGAACCTCGACGTCCGCTGGAACGCCCGGGTGGAGGTGCGCGAGGCCCTGCGCCATCGGCGGCGGCGCATCAGCGAGGAGGTCGCTCTGGCGAGGCACGAAGGACGCGACGCCGCCGACCTGGAGCGCGAGGCCCGCCGCGTCGCCGACGAACTCGCCGCCGTCGAGGCCGAGGTCGCCGACCTCGATGCCCGCCGCCACCAGGCCCTCCTGGCCCTCCCGAACCTCCCGATGACCGACGTGCCCGACGAGCGTTTGCCCGCGCCGGCCGCGGAAGCGGCGGGAGACTCCTCTTCAGCGCGCGCCGCGCCGGCGTGGTGCAAGCCCTTCCCGCCCCTCGCCCACTGGGACCTCCTGGAGATCCTCGGGCTCACACACACGCTGGGCCGGTCCCCCGGCCGGGGCTTCCTCATCTGGCGCGGCCGCGGCGCGCGGCTCGTGCGGGCGCTTGTCGATTTTCTGCTCGACCTGCACACCCGCGAGTTCGGGTACGAGGAGGTCCGCGTCCCGGCGATCGCTGCGCGCGAGGCCCTGACGGGCTCGGCCCACCTGCCGACGCTCGAAGACAAGATGTACACCGTCGAGCCCGCCGCGCCGGGTGGCCTGCCTGCATCCGAGCCCGCCGCGCCGGGTGGCCTGCCTGCACCCGAGCCCGCCGCGGGAGCGGCGGGGCACTCCGCCCAATCTGCGGCCTCCCGGCGCGCCTCGCTCTTCCTCGCCCCGCGCGGCGAACCTCACCTCGCGAACCTGTACGCGGGCGTCACGATGGCCGGGGCGCAGTTGCCGGCGCGCTTTGTGGCCGCGGGGCGGGCCTTTCGCCGCGAGGCCGGCGGGCGGGGCGCCCAGGGCCGCGGGCTCCTCCGGCTCCACGAGTTCGACACGGTGGAGCTCTACGCCTTCTGCCGGCCGGACCAGGACGAGGAAGAACTCGCGCATGCCGTCCGCGCCGCCGAAGCAGTTCTCAAACGCCTGGAAGTGCCGCACCGGCGCACCCTCCGCGCCGCCCGCGACCTCAGCCACGCCGCCGCCAAGACGTGGGACCTGGAGGTCGGGGCTCCTGGCATGAAGGAATGGCTATCCGTTGCCGCCCTCTCGACGTTCACGGACTACCAGGCCCGGCGGACGAACACGCGATACTCCGAGCCCGGTCCCATCGCCCGCCCGCGCCTGGTCCACACGGTCGGGGGCGCGGCCGTCGCCCTGCCCCGCCTCCTCGCGGCCCTGCTCGAGAACCACCAGCAGTCCGACGGCTCGGTGCGCCTGCCGCCCGCGCTGGCGCCGTACCTGGGCGGCGAGGGGGCGCTGGCCGTGTCGGCGAAACCGTAGCCTGTCGCGTCTGACCAAGAACACGCGTCCGCCGCGGCGGACGGCTAGATGGGCCGTCGAGTGCGTGTCGCACATCATTTGGCCGCCCAGCTTGCTGGGCGCGCGTTTCGTCGTCGTGGCGCGTGGCGCGACACGGCCGAAGAATGTGATTGACGCGGGCCGCCGGGGCCGATAGTATCTCGCGTTGTCGGTAGCGTCGGCGAGTGTGTTAAGGAGCATCGCGCATGGGATCGCCTTGGCGTTCTGCCACTGTCCGCGCCAGGTCCCTGCGCGCGGGTATTGCCGCCTAAGGAGCGAACCCGGGGCAAACGGTTTCTCTGAACAAGGTCAAGGCGGCCCTGGCACGCTCAAAGAGAGGCGAGCCAGGGCATTTTTCTTAACGGATGTTCAAGGTTCAAAGTTCCAGGTTCAAAGTGAAAGGATGCCGGAGGATCACCGGGCCTGTTCGCCGTGACTTTGAACTTTGAACTTGCCACTTTGAACTTGACGAGGTCAACCATGGCGAAAACTTACAAAGATACGCTCAACCTCCCCAAGACCGACTTCCCGATGAAGGCCGACCTCGTGCGGCGCGAGCCGGACGTCCGCCGGCGGTGGGCCGAGATGAGGCTGTACGAGATGATCCGCGCGGCCGAGCACCCGAAGGGCCGGTACGTCCTGCACGACGGGCCGCCCTACGCCAACGGCGACATCCACATCGGCACGGGCGTCAACAAGATCCTCAAGGACGTCGTCGTCAAGTACAAGACGATGCAGGGGTACGATTCTCCGTACATCCCCGGGTGGGACTGCCACGGCCAGCCGATCGAGCACACGGTGCGCAAGGAACTCGGGGCCAAGGCGGGCGCCATGAGCGTCACCGAGATCCGCAAGCGCTGCGAGGCGTACGCCCTGGAGTTCGCCCGGCACCAGAGCGACCAGTTCCAGACGCTCGGCGTCTTCGGCCGGTGGGACCAACCGTACCTGACGATGACGCCCGCGTACGAGGAAGGCGAGATGGAAGTCCTGGCGGC
>JAPLML010000710.1 GCA_026387055.1 Planctomycetota bacterium
GTCTACCTCGTGGTCTGCGAGCCGATGAGCTACCACCTTTTCTTCTTGCGGCCGGACGCGGCCTACTCGGCGGAGGCCTGGGCGGCGCAGCTTTCCGACATGTGCCGATTGGTCAAATCCATCGACCCGGCGACGCGGACGGGCATCTGCCTCCTGGTGATGGACGACAGGAAGCCCGAGTGGGACGTCTGGACGCGCCTGAAGACGCTGCCGGAGCTCGACGTCCTGTCGGTGGAGATCTACTCGCCCGAAAACTTCCGGCAGACCGAGGAGCGCCTCAAGGAGTTCGGCCGCCCGGCCGAGACCGGCAAGACCTTCTGGATCGCCGAGACGTACAACGGGTGGGCCTTGTGCGGCGACCGCCGATGGGACCAGGACGTGGCGTGGCTGCACGTGGCCCGCGACTTCGCCCCCGTGGTGCAGGCCGAGGCGGTGCTCGTCTGGACCTTCGGGACCTTCGTTGGCGGGGGGAACTACTACGATTACGCCAAGGGCCGGCTCCACGAGCGCTGGGAGTCGACCGGCACGCTCTCGACGGTCGGACGGGGATTCGCCGACCTCCAACGCGCCGCCGCCGTCACTCCTGCACCTTCGGAATAACCGGCGTGGCCACCATGCCGCGGCCGAGCTTCTCCTCCACCCGCCGGTCGGCCCAGCCTCTCACTGGAGGTTTGTCCTTGTGCTTCGGCTGGAGCGCAGGAACGAAGTAGGCCCGCTCTGCCGCATCCTGTGCGGCCGCCGCCGCGGCGGCAGCGCCAATCAGCAACACGGCGAGCAGGATTCTCCCGGCCATGGTCGAGCCCTTCGCCGCCATTATCGCCGATTGCGTACCGCCGCTGCCGCGGCGGGCGTGTTTAGCGATTGTGCCGCTGTGCGGATAGAAGTTGTGGCACGGCCGGCTTGTCCGGCCGTGGCAGAGCGCCGGCCACATTCCCCACGGCCGGACAAGCCGGCCGTGCCACACCTGCCGGGATACGCTGAACACGTACGCCGCGGGGGCGCGCAGGGCCTATCCCCTGAAGTACAGGTACGCCAGGAGAATCAGGAGCAGGACGCCGGCCGAGGCCAGGACGTCCCAGCGGTTCCAACTGGCCCGCGACTTCGCGCGGTCCTCGGGCGACGTCGTGGCGAAGGTCAGGCCCCGGAGCCTCGCTTCGGGCGGCGGGGCCGAGAGGTAACTGACCGCGATCGCCACGGCCACGCACACGAGGAAGATGACCAGGCTGAAATACTGGAAGTAGATATTATTGATGATCCATAGGAACGAGTGCTCCGCGTAGCCCTCCTTGAAGCCCGCGAGGCCCAGGGTGACGGGCGTATCCACGGCCAGCCGGAACACGCCGAGCAGGAAGCCCACGACCAGCGCCGCCAGGCACCCTCGCGCGTTCAGCCGCTTCATGAACACGCCCAGGAAGAACACCACGAAGATCGGCGGGGCCAGGTACCCCTGCACGGCCTGCAAGTAGTGGTAAAGCCCCTGGGCGTTCTGGATGACCGGGATCCAGGCGATGCCGATGAGGACCATGACCGTGGTCGCAACGCGGCCGGTCCAGACCAGTTGATGCTGCGAGGCGCGGGGCCTGAGCTTCTGGTAGAGGTCCATCGTGAAAAGGGTCGAGCTGGCGTTGAAGACGCCGGCCAGCGAGCTCATCAGGGCGGCCAGCAGGCCCGCCACCACGATGCCGCGCACCCCCGCCGGCAGCACGTAGGCGACCATCAGCGGAAAGGCCGCCTGGCATTCCTCGCGGCGGGCCTGGCCGCTCGAATCCAGCAGGCGCCCCAATTCCGGAACCTTGCCGGTGACCGCCAGGGCGTAGCAGATCATGCCCGGGATGATGAAGATGAAGACGGGCAGCAGTTTCAGGAATCCGGCGCAGATCGTGCCGCGCCGGGCCTGCCGCTCGCTGGGCGCGCCGAGGGCCCGCTGCACGATGTACTGGTCGGTGCACCAGTACCACAGGCCGATGATCGGGGCGCAGAAGAGCATGCCCAGCCACGGGTAGTAGCCGTTGAAGTACCACGCGATGCGGCCGGACTCCTTGACCGGCGCCCAGGTGCCCTCCATGCCGGCGGGGATCAGCGGTTTCCACAGGTTGAACATGTCGGAGGGGATCGCGCTGCGCAAGGCCCCCCACCCGCCCAGCTCCGCCAGCCCGAAGACCGTGACGAGGACGGAGCCGAAGATCAGGATGATCGTCTGGGCGGCGTCGGTGTAGGCCACGGCCCGCATCCCGCCCAGCACGGTGTACAGGCCGGTCAGGGCGACCACCGCGATCGAACCGATCCAGAAGCTGTCGAGCGTGACGCCCGCTAGGTTCCAGTGCAGCTCCGGCAGCAGCGTGCCGAAGACGACGCCGCCGGCGAAGATGCCCACCGCCATCTTCGTCAGCACGTACGCCACCAGCGAGATGACCGACAGCACCCAGCGGGCGGTGGGCGAGAACCGCCGCTCCAGGAACTCCGGCATCGTATAAACCATCGAACGCATGTAGAAGGGCACCATCACCCAGCCGAGCACCAGCACGCACCAGGCGTGGAGCTCGTAGTGGGCCATCGCCACGCCGTCGGTGCAGCCCGAGCCGGCCAGGCCCACGAGGTGCTCCGAGCCGATGTTCGAGGCGAAGATCGACGCCCCGATGACGAACCAGCCCAGGTTGCGCCCGGCCAGGAAGTAGTCCTCGGCCGTGTCTTTCCGCTTCCGGATGACCCACCAGGAGATGCCCAGCAGAATGGCGAAGTAGGCCAGAATCATGAGCCAATCGAGGAGGCTCAGCGCCCCGCCCGGCACCGCCGCAAGGAGAACAAGGGGGTTCATGGTTGTCCTTTTGCCTGGACGTTCGCGGCGGCGAGAACCTCGGCGAACGTCAGTCCGCCCAGGGCATCGCGCGTTTTCTGCTGGATCCCCGCCATGCCGGCGGCAATCGGCGCCGCGTAGGCCGGGGCCGGCTCCTCTTCGCCCGCCGCGCCGGCGAAGTCCATCACGTCCATCACGGCGACCTGCTCCAGCGGCCGACGGGGCACGTAGCGCGTTTCCGCCTCGGTCTCCACCGGGCAGAGCAGGCCGGCTGAGACGAGTTGCCTGAGGAGCGGCTCGACGAGCGGCGCCGGCATCCGCAGGTCCTCCGCCACCTGGCCGGGGCCTACGGGTCCGCGGCCCGCCTGGTACTGCCGCGCGATCGCCAGCACCGCCGCCACGAGGTCCCAGGGCCCCGGGACCGATCGGCGGGCGCGGGCCATCGCCTGCGCCGCCCTCAGATTGGCCGCCGTATGAGCCAACTGCGCCCCGAGCAGGAAGACCAGCCACGAGACGTACATCCACATCAGGAACAGCGGAACGAGGCCCAGGGCGCCGTAAAGATGGCCCTTCGCCACCAGCGACTTGACGTAGAGCGCGAAGCCCCACTTGGCGGCCATCCAGATGGGCACGACGACGAGAGCGCCGCCGACGGCCGGCCACAACCCGACCTGCGTGTTTGGCATGAGCTTGTAAAGGCCCGCCAGCAGGATGATCCCCACGAGCCCCGGCACGGCCCAGTCGAGCGCCGCGATGAGCCAGGCGGCCCCCAACACGTGCGCGGCCGCCAGGCTGCCGGCTTCGCTGATCGAATAGACGGTGACCACGATGACGACCGGCCCGAGCGTCATCGCCGACCAATAGAGAAGCGTGCGGCGGCCGAGAGAGCGGCTCTTGGGAACCGCGAAGATGCGGTTGAGCGACCGCTCGATGGTGGTCATGAGCGTCAGGCTGGTCCAGATGAGGAGCGCGGCCCCAATGGGCCCGAGGCGCCCGAGCGTCAGTTGCTCTTCGGCCTGGGCCACGAGGGCCTCGAGGCGCAGGGCGACGTTCTGCTCCTCTGCGGCGGCGGCCTCGGCCGGGCCGTGCTTGGCGGCAGGCGCCGCGGAGGAATCGGGGGGCGCCGCTTCGCCCGGCGCCGGCTCGCCGCGAACGCGGTCCGTCAGGTAAATCTGGCGGAAGCCCGTGTACTCCAGGACGCTGCTGAGACTGCCGCGGGCATCGCCCAGCACGCCGATGGATTTCATGATGAGAAACGCCAGGACCAGCACGGGGATCAGGGCAAAGATGCTGCGGTAACACAGGGCGGCGCTCATCGTCGTGGCGTTGATGTCCCGGAGCCGGATCAGGGCGAATCGCCATAAGTCGAAGGCATCGCGCAGCAGTCTGCGCAGGAGGCCCGGGGGGGCCGCCGAACGCGCGGTTCGCTCTCTCGGTTGCGGAGCGGCATTCATGGCGATTTCCTCCGCGCCTGGGTATCGACCTTCGCCAGGCCCGGCGCGGGCCGCGTGCCCGACAGGCGGAGGTCCACGCGCGGCCCCGCCGACGGCCGCATTATACCAGTGCGGGAACGGGCGGCAAAGCCAGGACCCGGCTTCAGAGAGGCGCTCGGGGAGGCGGACACCCGTGGGGGTCTCCGCGTGTCGCGGGCGCTTCGGTTTCGGGCTTCCCCCGGACCACGCCGTACTTCTTCGAGAGCTTCTCGAGAAGCGGGTTGCGGTAGGGATACCACAGGCAGGCCGGGATCGTCTTCACCTTGCCGTCGTCGGTGTCCTCGTAGGCGAAGACGGCCTTGCAGTTCTCCATGCGGGCGGCATCGATCGAGTGCTGCTCCTCGAACGGCAGCACGGCCACGCGAAGGAGCATTGCCGCGCGGCGGTGATCGGCGGCGTCGAAGCCCGCCCGGCTGCGGCGCACCTGAGCCACGAGGGCCTTGATCGCCGCGCGGACCGGGCGGCGGTTGAAGAGCCGATGGAAATCGACCGTGCGGAGCACCCACGGCCCCAGGGTCCTGATCACCAGGAGTTTCCCTCGCATTCGCTGGAAGAAGCGGCCGGGGTCCAGACGATCGAGCCTGGGCTCGATCATCTTCAAGAGGGCGACGACTTCCGCGGCCGCCTGGCTGAGGGGCTTCTTCAGGCAGCGGTTGATGCTGCGGTACTGCCGGCCGTCGGAGACCAGCAAAGTGACCGACTCGCAGTTGGGGTGCACGCCGCCCAGGAGGAGGAGCTCGGAGCGAGAGTCCCTGCGGAAGAACGAGCGGGGCTTGCGCAGGGCGTACGACAGGCCGGCGGGGACGAATTCCACCATGCCGCCGGGGACGGCCTGCTGGACCATCTTCTCCACGTCTTCCATCGTGGTGGTCACGGCGGCGTTGAACTCGCCCGGATTCCAGTTCTCCGTCAGCGGGATGATGCCCAGTTCGGCGATCAGGTCCCGGTTGTCGTGGCAGAACTGGATCAGGTCGCCGATGTACCGGTCGTTGATCCCCCAGGCGGCGCAGGCGATGATGGCATGCCGCCGCCGGCTGTACTTCTTGAGGTTCTCCAGGCCCTTCATTTTCTTTTCGTAGGCGGACCGGTTGTGGCGCAGCCGCTCGTAGATGTCGGGGCTGCGTCCGTCGAAGGCAAAGCGCATGCGGACCCCGGCGTCGCAGAGCTTCCGGCAGTACGCCTCGTCGGCGAGCCTCACGCCGTTCGTCACCACGCGCGGTCTCAGGCCGTGCTTCCGGCCGATGGCGATGATCTCCAGCAGGTCGTCGCGGACCGTGGGTTCCCCGCCGAACAGCTCGACCATCGGCTTGGGATCCATGCGGCCGAGCACGTCGAAGATCTTCTCGAAGTATTCCAGCGGCGGGTTGAAATCGAACCCCATCCCCCGAATGGTGGCGATGCAGATGGGACAGTTCATGTTGCAGCGGTTCGTGACGTCCAGGAACACCATGTTGGGCTTGTGGTCGACCGGGCACCGGTCGCAGTGGAGCGTGCACGCCGCGCCGTCCGTGGCAACGTACTGCCACAGGTCGCGCTTGGCCTGCCAGACGGCGGCGTCGGAGCTGACGAGCGACTCGTTCGGTCCGCACGCCGGACAGTCCTTGCGAATCCAGGTCTGGCCGTCGCGCTCGAGGAACTCGGCGGGGACCCTCGCGCGGCACTTGTTGCAGAGGCCCAGGTTGGGCGGCGGCATAGAAACCGCTCCCTACTACTACAACGCCACTTAACCTCGTGCGCGGTGGGTCTCCTGACCCACCGCGCGCCAATTACCCCCGGGCGGCGAGATAACGGTCGCCGCGCGAAGTGGCGTTGCAGTACTACGCTTCCCTGCCCGATCGTCGGGCCGGGAAAGGCCGTTCCGCCAGCGCCTGCCAGAGATGGGCAGGCTCGAAAACAAGGCGCCCGGCCGGCCCTTGGTGGGCCTATTCTACGATGTGCCCGGGAGATTCGCCACTGTTGATGGGCGTCTTTTCCGGAGCGGGCGTGCCCCGAGATCCGTCCTGCGATTGGTGCGACATCGCCCATTCGCGGTAACGCCTCAGTTCCGGGGGTGGCACGGCCACGCGCCGTTGCGTGGCCGTGCACTTCAGACCAGCACAGAGCATGGCCACGCAACAGCGCGTGGCCATGCCACCCGACGATGGGTGCGACATCGCCCATTCGCTGCAAACTTGCTTGCATCGGGGGCGCCCGAAGGGTATTCCTTCAACCCGTGGCGCCCCTCAGATGATGAGCCACATAGCCCTGGGAGAGCCCTCATGACCCCGTCCGACGCTCCGCAGTTTTCCCGACGCCGGCTGATGACAATGACGGCCCTGGGCGGCGCGGGGTTGGCCCTGCCCGGCGCCCCGGCCCCGGCCGCCGCGGCCGAACCGCCGGCGCGACAGCCCGGCCGGAAAAGCGTCTTCGGCCTCAAGCACCCCCCGATGGGCAAGGTGCGCATCGGAATCATCGGCGTCGGGGGGCGAGGCTCAAGCCTGCTCGGCAACCTGCTCGACATCGAGAAGGTCGAGATCAAGGCGGTCTGCGACATCGTGCCGCAGCGCGTCGAGGCGGCCCGCGACCAGGTCAGGAAGAAGGGCCGGCCGGACCCGGCCGGCTTCGCGAAGAACGAGACCGACTTCGAGAACCTTTGCAGGCGGGACGATGTTGACGTGGTGTACATCGCCACGCCCTGGGAATGGCACACGCCGATGGCCCTGGCCGCGATGAAGAGCGGCAGGCACGCCGCCATCGAGGTGCCCGCCGCCATCACGCTTGAGGAATGCTGGCAACTGGTCGACACCGCCGAAGAGACGCAGCGCCACTGCCTCATGCTCGAAAACTGCTGCTATGGCGAGATCGAGATGCTCGTCCTGAGCATGGTCCGGCAGGGCGTCTTGGGCGAGTTGACCCACGGCGAGGCCGGCTACCTTCACGCCCTGCCCGACTATCTTCTGAGCCAGGCGGCCCCGGCCGTGTGGCGGCGGCGGCACCTCACCCGGGCGAACGGGAACCTCTACCCCACGCACGGCCTCGGGCCGATCGCCCAGTACATGGGCATCCACGGGGGCGACCGGTTCGAGCGACTCGTTTCGATGAGTTCCCTGGAGCACTCGCTCAGCCTGCTTCGCGACAAGCTGCCGGCCGACGATCCGCGCCGCCGCGAGAAGTACGTCTGCGGCGACATCAACACCAGCCTCATCCGGACCGCGCTGGGGCGGACCATCCTGGTGCAGTTCAACATCACGACGCCCCGGCCCTATAGCCGCATCAACATGATTTGCGGCACGGAGGGCACGTTCTGCGACTATCCCCCGCGCCTTCACCTCCGGGGCAAGGGCGAGGCGTGGGAAACCGACCTGGCGCCGTACTTCCAGCAGTACGGTCACCCGCTCTGGAAGAAGATGAAGGAGACGGCCCTCAAGTCCGGCGGGCACGGCGGCATGGATTATGTCATGAACTGGCGACTGATTCAGTGCCTCCTGGAGGGCGCGGCGCTGGACATGACCGCGTACGATGCGGCGGCGTGGTCGGCCGTCTTCCCCCTCAGCGTGGCGTCGGTCGCCCAGGGCAGCGCCCCCCTCGCCTTCCCGGACTTCACGCGCGGCGAGTGGAAAAGCCGGAAGCCCATCGGCCTGGTCGGGGCGTGACCAGACGCTGCTTGGGGGTGCGTGTCTGACGCGGCACGTGAACGCAAAATGGCTCGACAACAGGCAGCCAGGAGGTCGCCATGGCAGACCCTACGGAAGGTTCAATCGAGCGCCCGTCGGAGTGTTGCTGCGGCGGGGCGCATGGCAGCGGCGGAATTCGGCGCCGCAC
>JAPLML010000078.1 GCA_026387055.1 Planctomycetota bacterium
GTGGCTCGCTACAACGCCAACGGCTCGACCGATACCACCTTTGGCGCAGGTAAAGGATACGTCATCACCGATTTCGGCGGCTCGTCCAAGTACCTGTACGTCGACTCGCGCGGCTTCAAGGTCGACGAGTACCCCTCGATCTTCGTCCGCAACGGTGCCGGCATCGATTTCCTGGTGTACCAGTCGGACACGATCGGGGCCGCCTCGAACTGGGCCGGGCTGAAGGTCGAAGTGAGCCAGGACGGCACGACCTGGTACACGGCCGCGCCGCACGCCGCCTCCGCGAGGATCACCGGCGACGGCCTGCACAACGACCCGTCCAACGTGCTCCGCCGCGGCTATGACCTGGGCGACCTCAGGGACGCCGGCGACAACGCGGCCTCGCTCGCCCTCATCCGTCGCATCCGGCTCACCTGCACGTCGGGCACGTTCAAGCTCGACGCCGTCGGCATCGTCAGCACGGGCATGGGCCCCGAAGGCGTCGTCTTCCCGACGCTGGTCTCCGAGAACACCACCGGCAACTTGAATGCCGTGATCGTGGCGGCCGGGGCGCCCGATGACCTGAGCGCGAGCATTCCGGCCGGCACGCACCTCACCTTCTCGTCCGTCTCACGCGATTATCCGTCGCTGATCCCGGTCAACCGGACGGAACTGGTGGCCTACACGGCGACCGAGGACCTCCGGCAGATCCTCACCGGCAACGACCATCTGTACGTCAGCAACACCGCCGCGACCGGGGCCCTGACCGGCTCGCTGGCCACCGTGCAACTGCCGGCCGACAAGTACGTCTTCACCGTCGGCAACGGTCGGGTGACGATCCATGCCGGCACCGTGACCGAAGAGAGACTCACGGTCGACGGCGACGGCCGGACGCTGTGGCTCTCGCACGATATCGGCGCGGCCGCCGTCAGCGCCGGGCGGATCATGGTGGTCAGGCAGACCAGCACCCCGCCGACGGCCGGCACGGTCGCGGCCTTGAGGCTGGGTGTCGATTACACGGTCGATGCGGTCGGCAACAAGGTTATCCTCGCGAGCGCGGTCACGGGTTCGCCGGCCTTCACCGTCGTCTACGCCCTGGAGACGAAGTCCTACTTCGGCGGCGAGCCGGTGCTCAAGGTCGTCTCCTCCGTGGAAGACGGCCAGACCGTTTACCAACTGCTCCCCGACACCTACGCCGGCGGCGAGCTGGTCTACGACGTCATCACCGGCCTGCCCGTTCTGGACCCGTACGGCGTCCAGTTGGTGCACCAGGCCGGCGACCCGCGGCTGCACTTCCGCGGCGAGCCGGTGCTCCAGAACACCAACGATCTGGAGCTGTCGCTGGGCGGCCAGGCGGGGACCGACCGGATCGCCAAGGGCGAGATCATCCTCGACGAGAGCGGCGCCCCGGTGCTGAACGGCGACGGCACGTTCTTCGTCGCCCAGCCCGGCCAGGCGAAGATCCACAACCGCCGGGAGAACGTCTTCGTTCCGTTCACCTACGAGGCCGGCCCCGGCGCCCTGACGGCCGGCCAGGCCCAGACGTTCAACCTGGGCCGCACGTTCGGCGCCGACGACCAACTGGTCGCGGTGACGGTGATCAGCGACGTGGGCATCTTCCAGCTCGACCCCGGCGACGTCGTGTTCGACCGCAGCGGCCACTTGACGATCACCGCCAAGGGCTCGTACGTGGTGGGCCCGGCGACTCGGCAGACCTCCGAGATCCGCTCGGTGAAGGTGGTGGCGACCTTCGCTCTCAGAGCCTTCCATGCCGCCGGCGACCTCAAGCGGTACTTCGGCGACGAGGTGATCCAGGTCGGCCAGCCCGTCGTGGACGACAACGGCGACCTGGTCATCGTCGAGACTGAGGCGGGCGCCACGATCGTGGCGACCTACACCGACAATATGGACGACCCGGGCCTGGCCGACGGCACGAAGGTCTTCTGGAGAAACAGCCTCGAGAAGGCCAAGGCCGGGTTCGCGACCCAGCCTCTGTACCATCGTCGAGGCGAGGTCGTCTACAAGAGCGACGGCAACGGCGGATTCGTTGAGGGCACGTTTGCCGGCGGAGAGCCGGTGGAATACCTGGGCAACGAGCCCCGCCGGTACTTCGGTGGCGAGCGGGCCTTCTACGCGGCCAACGACGTGGTCCAGGAGTCGCAGGCGCTCTCCCGCATCGACGGCATCGGGTTGCCCGAAGGCATCCTGTTCATCAACCTCTCCGAAATCACGATCAACCTGGGCGCGGGCGACGACGTGTTCACGATCGTGGATACGCCATCGGCCGTCACGCTCAACACGGGCGGCGGCAACGACCAGGTGGCCGTGCGGACCATCGACGGCAACACGACCATCAATGCCGGGTCCGGCGACGACGTCGTCAAGGTCGGCAGCAACGCCGGGTTCTACACGACCCTGCCGGGCCAGTTCCTCAACCTCGATGGCACCGTCGAGGGCATCCGCGCGACGCTTACCGTCAACGGCGGCGAGAACGCCGGCAGCGGCGACCTCCTCGCCGGCACGCACGGCGCCCGCCCGGTCACCCGCATCACCACCGGCCAGGGCAACGATACCGTCAACGTCAAGACGATCTCGGGGCCCACCTACATCGATACGGGCGCCGGCGACGACATCATCCACGTCGGCAGCACCACCAACCTTGCCGACCCGATCCCGGGCAGCACGCTGAACTGGATCTCCAACGATCGCCTGGTGCTGACGGCCGGCGAAGGCACCGGCCCGTTCCCGATCGTGCCCACGCTGCCGGGCGGCGCCGCCATTGCGGACCTGCCGCTGACGGTCAAGATGGTAACGCTGGCGGGCGATGTCCGCGTCGGCGACTCCTGGACGCTGACGGTCGATGGCGTCAGCCATTCGTACGCGGTCGCTGCCGGCGACGATATGGCCCACGTGGCCTCCGGCCTGGCCAGGCTGATAGACGGCGCCATCGGGCTCGTGGCGGCAGCCGAGGGCAGCACCGTCGTGATCACAAAGATCGCCCGCGGGCCGCTCTCGGTCACGGCTACGGTGCCGGCGCCGCAGTCCGACGGCGACGCGCCGCTGAAGGGCACCCGCGCGGAGATCGTCGACGCCGATCTGGCGACCGTCCGCCGGGTGACGCTCCAGGGCGCCATCGTGGCGGGCGGCCAGTGGAAGGCCACCGCCGGATCGGCCAGCGCCGCCTACGTTGCCGTGGCCGGCAACGGCCTGAGCGATGTCGCTGCGGAACTGGCCGGCCAGGTCGACGGGGCGGCGGGACTGGCCGCCGGCTGCGAGGGCGGCAGCATCGTGATCACGCAGGTGCTGGGCGGCCCGCTGAATGTGACCGCCTCGGCGCCGACCAACA
>JAPLML010000246.1 GCA_026387055.1 Planctomycetota bacterium
CATCGCCCCGAGGTCCGTGATGATGTCGCCGAAGAGGTTCCCCGTGACGATCGTGTCGTAGGACTCGGGGTTCTTGACCATCCACATGCAGCATGCATCAACATGATTATAGTCCCGTGTGACGTCCGGGTACTCCTCGCCCACCTCGTTGAACGCGCGGAACCACAGGTCCCCCGCGAACGTCAGTACGTTCGTCTTGTGCACGAGCGTGAGGAGCTTCTTGTCGCGGCGCTTCCGGCACAGTTCGAAGGCGTAGCGGAGGCACCGCTCCACGCCGCGGCGCGTGTTGCACATGATCTGCGTGGCGACCTCGTGGGCGGTGCCCTTGTACTGGACGCCGCCCATCCCGGTGTACAGGCCCTCGGTGTTCTCGCGGACGATCGCAAACTCGATGTCCTCCGGCCCTTTGCCCGCCAGCGGCCCCTCGACGCCGGGGTACAGCCTCACCGGCCGCAGGTTGATGTACTGGTCGAGCTCGAACCGCAGGCGCAGCAGCAGGCCCTTCTCCAGGATGCCGGGGGCGACGTTCGGGTCGCCGACGGCGCCGAGGTAGATGACGTCGAAGGTCTTGAGCGTCGCGAGCTCCTCGTCGGTGATGACGGGGATGTTGGGCTTCGCCGGGTCTCCGCCGCGGGCCAGGTAGCGGGCGCCGCTGAAGTCGAAGTCCCGGGTCTCGTACGCGAAATTGTGGACCTCGGCCGCCGCTGCCAGGACCTTCAGGCCCTCCCGCACGACCTCCGGCCCCGTCCCGTCGCCGCCGATGACGGCGATGCGGTAGGGCTTCTTCGCCTTGCTCTCGGTTTTCTTCTTGGCCATGTGCGGACCCCTTCTTTGTGTTTCGAGGGGCAGCTTTTACCGCGCCGCGAGGCCGGTATCAAGCGTTTAGCGGCCGAACGGAAGCGCCACGTTTAGCCGTCGCCGGTACGGCGACGAACACGCCGTTGGAGCATGCACAGGAACCGTCGCCGTACCGGCGACGGCTAAACGATTGGCGATGGGGCGAAGCCCACTTGTCCCCGCCTCGGAAGAAAAGCGTTCCTGAAGTCCGGCCCTGGTCCTATAATGCCCCCCGGCGCGGCGGACCTCACCCTTTCGCGGGCGCGGGCTATGAGTTGGCACCGAGACGGCGGTCCCCTCTTACTGCAACGCCCGCCAACCCTTTGCGCGGTGGGTCTCCTGACCCACCGCGCAGAGAGCCCCGCACGCAGGCCGGGAAGCGCACGCGCGCGGCGGGTCAGGAGACCCGCCGCGCCCCGTGGCGCTATAGGGCGGCGCCACATCCTGCCGGCGCTGCTTCTCCTCGCACTGGGCTCGCCGGTCCTCGCCGGCGAGGGTCCGGCCCGCGAGAAGATCATCTTCTGGAACCTCTTCACCGCCGGCGACCAGCACAAGGTGATCACGGAGCTGGTGGCCCGGTTCAACCGGTCGAACCCCGACTACGAGGTCGAGCAGGTCGACATCCCCTATCAGCATATCCATCCGAAGATGCTTCCGGCGGTGGCGGGGGGCACCCCGCCCGACGTGTCGATCTTCGACCGGTACCTCGTGGCCAGCTATGCCGCGCGCGGCGCGTTCGCGTCCCTCGACGACCGCGTCGCCGAGGCGGGCCTCAATCGCGAGCAGTTCTTCGACGCCCCCTGGGACGAGTGCTTCTACGACGGCAAGCAGTACGCCGTCCCGTACGACACCGACGTGCGGGTCATGTACTACAACAAGAAGCTCTTCCGCGAGGCCGGCCTCGACCCCGACCGCCCGCCGCGCACCTGGAGCGAGGTGGAGGCGGCTTCCGAGAAGTTGACCAAGCGGCGGCCCGACGGGCGGCTGGACCAGGTCGGCTTCGTCCCGCTCTGGGGCAACACCCAGCTCTATCTCTACGGCTGGCAGAAGGGCGGGCGGTTCATGTCGCCCGACGGCCTCCGCGTGACGCTCAACGAGCCCAAGGTCGTCGAGGCGATGGCGTGGGTCCGCAAGGTCGTCCAGAACTACGGCATCGACAACCTGATGACCCTCCAGACCGGCTTCGGCTCCGACGCCCAGAACCCGTTCATCACCGGCCGCGTCGCCATGATCGTGCTGGACGTCGGCGAGCTCAGCACGATCCAGAAGTACGGGAAGGACCTGGACTGGGGCGCCGCCCCGTGCCCGTACGCCGACGACGGCGTGCCCGCGACGTGGTCGGGCGGTTTCAGCCTGGTGATTCCGCGCGGCGCCCGGCGCCCCGACGGTGCGTGGGCCTTTTCGCGTTTCATCCTGTCGGAAGAATCGCAGCGGTTCATGTCGACCTCCAGCAACAAGCTGCCCGCCCGGCGTTCGGCGGCGAACGACCCGTTCTTCCGCGAGAGCGCGTTCTGGCGCCTTGCCGTGGACCAGATGCAGCACTCGCACTACCGGCCGATCACGCCCGTCGGCCAGGCGATCGCCACCGAGATGGTCATGGCGGTGGACTGGGTGGTCCACGACAAGCTC
>JAPLML010000558.1 GCA_026387055.1 Planctomycetota bacterium
GGCGCCCCGAAATGCTCGAAGACCTGGCTGGGTCTGGATCTGGCCCTGAGCGTGGCCACGGGCACGGCCTGTCTGGGCAGGTATGCCGTGCCCCGGCCGGGTCCCGTGTTGGTCTATCTGGCGGAGGACGCCTTGGCTGTCGTGCGGGAGCGCGTCGAGGGGATGGCACGCCACCGCGGGTTGGAGCTCACCGGCGTGGAGATCCACGTGATCACCGTCCCGTCGTTGCGGCTGGACCGTGAACCCCACCGCAATCGACTGCTCGAGACCGCCCGGCGACTGCGGCCTCGGTTGTTGCTGCTCGATCCGCTGGTCCGACTGCACGGCGTGGATGAAAACAACGCCGGGGAAGTGGCCGAACTGTTGGCCTACTTCCGGCTCCTGCAGCGTCAGTTGGATCTGTCGGTGATCCTGGTGCATCACACGCGCAAGAACGCAGCGGGGGGCGTTGCCGCGGGACAGGGCTTGCGCGGTTCGAGTGACCTGCATGCGTTCGGGGACTCGAACCTTTACCTGCACCGCGTCCGGGAACGGTTGGTGCTGCTGAGTGAGCACCGTGCCGCTGCGGCATCGCCCGCCGTGTCCCTGGAGCTTGTAGCAACCGACGCGGCCACGACCCACCTGGAAGTTGTTGCCGAGCCTCCAGGCGACCGACAAGGCAACCTGCAGGAGCAAGTGCTCGCTTGTCTGGTTCAGGGTGACGCGTGGACGCGAGCCAAGCTTCGCGACGTGCTGGCGGTCCAGAACCAGCGTCTGGGTGAGGCGATGGAGACGCTGGAGCGGGCCGGTAAGATCCGCCGCTCAGCAGATGGCTGGCAACGTGTGGGCTGAGTGCGAAAAGGACCGTTCCGCGTTCCCTATAGAGATAGTGGGAACGGAACGGTCCTTCTTCTGTTTCACTCCAAGATCCCTCCAGCATCCCACGAGGAACCATTGTGTCCGGTATCGACTTCGACAAGTTGCGCGCGGACATCACCATGCAGCAGGTCCTCCAGTTACTCGGCTTCGAGTCCACCCGTGGCCGGGGCGATCAGTGGTACGGGCGCTGTCCCTTGCGTGACTGCCCGCCCTGTCTCCGACCATGCTTCTCGGTGAACGTGGCCATGGGCCGGTACTATTGCCATCGCTGCCACCGTCACGGCCACCAGGTCGAACTGTGGGCGGCCGCCACTGGCCTACCGCTGCATCGAGCGGCCATCGACCTCTGCGCCGCGTTGGGGCGAGAAGTGCCCTGGACGAAGCGCTGGTAATCCGCACCTGAACTTCTTGCACGAGACAACGGAACTACCGCCTGACGTATCCAACGGTGGGACAGAGAAGAGGCCACCGGTACTTCCGCCGTGCATCACGTCATCAGGTGTCCCTCGACGATCGTGATCAGAAGACCCTCAATTATCGTGATCGCTCTCACCCGTTGGGGAAACGGGGACAGGTACATTGCCACAAGTTGTTTGGGTGAAGCGGGTAAGATGCCTTTAAGGTGCCATGTTGTTGTCACGTAAAGTCGCGTGTCCCAGCGATCAACTCTTCTTCGGCGGTCGTCCTCGTGTGCGGAGTGTGGCTTCGAGTCCAAGGTGCCTGACGGTTTGTTCGACCCACGGACCACGACCGTAGGGACTGCCCCGTTCGGCGCATCGGCGCAAGGCTTCGATCTCGGCGCCGGTCAGTGCCTGATTCACGCGGTCCAACCAATCAACGGGGCGTG
>JAPLML010000486.1 GCA_026387055.1 Planctomycetota bacterium
TGGCCGCCGCCGCCGCGGCCATCCTGGTCCTCCTGGCGAGCGGCTGCGCCAGGCCCGTGCGGCCGTCCACCGACACGACGCCCGAGGTCCGCGTCCAAGGCGCCCGAATCCTCGACGCCGATCCCGAGGACACCGCCGCGCCGCCGAGCGCCGCGGAAGTGCCGCCCGAGCCGGCCCGCGCCGCGGAACCCACGGCGTTGGCCGTCCCGCCGGGTGTCGCGCAGGGCGTGACGGTTTCCCTGGACTGCGCTGACGCGCGCGCCGCGGACGTCCTGCGCGGCCTGGCCTACCAGGGCAACGTGGACCTCGTCCTGATGGGCGGGCCCGAGCAACGGGTGACGCTCCATCTCAAGGAAGCGCCGTGGGCCGAGGCCTTTCGGGCCGTTCTCAACGGCGCCGGACTCGTGACCGTGTGGGAAGGCCGGCGCGTGCGCGTCCTGGCGGCCGAGCAGTTCCGGGCCGCGCGGGAGCTGGCCGAGCGCCTCGAACGCCAGGAGGCGCGCACCCAGGTCGTCCCGCTTCAGAACCTCTACGCCAAGGACGCCGCCCCCTCGCTCACGTCGGTCCTCTCGGAAAGCGGCCGCATCGGCGTCGACGAGGAACACAACGCGCTGCTGGTCACCGACACGCCGTCGCGCCTGGAGTCGCTTCGCGCCGCCGTGCGCGACCTCGACCGCACGCCCTCGCAGGTCATGATCGAGGCCATCATCGTCGACGTGACGCTCAACGACGAGCTGCACACCGGCTTCGACTGGAGCGCCATCCGCACGGGGGGCAAGGGGGTCACGCTCCGGCAGACGCTGACGGTCGGCGCCGGCACCAACGCCGTCACCAACCCCGGCGCCACGCTGGGGTTCACGCTCACCGGCGACGACTGGACCCTCAGCGCCGTCATCGACATGCTTCAGAAGCAGGACAACATCAAGGTGCTGGCCAACCCCCGGGTCCTGGCCATCAACAACCGTAGGGCACGTATCGAAATTATTGAAGAAATCCCGTACCAGGTGCTCACCCAGACGCAGCAGGGCGGGCAGATCGGGACGACGAGCTTCAAGGAGGTCGGCGTCAAGCTCGAAGTCACGCCGCGCATCGCCGCCGACGGCGGCGTCCATCTGCAGCTGACGGCCGAGCAGAGCGCCCCCAGCGGCACCGCCATCAACCAGATCCCGGTCATTCAGACGCGCCGCGGCGAGACCACCATGACCGTCCGCTACGGCCAGGTCATCGCCATCGGCGGCCTGCGCCGCCGCCGCTCCGCCACCAACGAGGCCAAGATCCCCGTCATGGGCAACGTGCCCCTCCTGGGTCTCCTGTTCCGCCGCGCCGAGACCGTGGACGTCGAGACCGAGCTGGTGGTCTTCATCCGGCCGAAGGTCATCCGCCCCGGCCAGGCCCCGACCGCCCACGAGGGGTGCCACTGGTTGCTTGCAACCAGTGCGGCGGGAATCACGGCCCGCCGCGGCGGGCCGTGGCACCCCGAGGAGCGGGCTATTCGGATAGGTTCTAAGACCGTCAGGGCGCTTGGACCTTGTCTTTCAACGGCGCGGGCAGATCGCGGTAGAACAGGATGTCGTCCACCAGGAAAGCGGCTTTCTCATTCTTCGTGTGGGTGCAGAACCTCAGGGCCGTGAGCTGCATCGGCCGGGTCGGCTTTCCCGCCTTGTCGTAGGCGCCCTCGCCCTCGACGCCAAGTTCCAGTTTCCCGAGGTCCAGGACCACCCACGTCCACGCGCCGGGCGTCGGCCGCAGATAGGCGCTGAATCCGAAATGCGGCTGATCACGACGGCCGCGCGGATCGGGCAGCGTCATCAGGCCGAATACAACCTCCATGTCCCGGTCGGTCTTCATTCGCATCGCCATAAATCGGTAAGGCGTCAGGTCGTGGTTCGCGGTGGGCGGTAAGGTCCAGAGAACCCGGTGCTTGCCGTACTCGCCCCAGTCCGCCTCGTCGGCGGCAGAAAAGTCGATCTTGATGACGTTGTCGGCGCCGTCCTTGGCGTAGGAGGCCGCCTTGGCCCAACGGCGGTCCCGGAGGGCGGGGGCCTCCGCGTTGTCGAACACCCACGTTCCCGGCCCGGTCGCGGCGACCGGCGTCGCCGGCTCAGGCTGGGGCGGCGTTTGAGCGGGCGCGGCCGGCTTTGGGGCCGGCTCGGCCGGCGTCGCCGGCGCGGGTCGTGGCGTGGCGGCCGCCGGCACAGCGGCGCCGCCCTGACCTGTGAGGCTCGCGGTGTCGCCGCGGCCCTGAATCACATCGACGACCCGCTGACAGAAAAGCGGCGCGACCCGCTTCGAGAATGCCTCGTTCGGATGGGCGTCGCCCTGGGCGTAGGCCGCCTTGACGTACAGGTCGCCTTCGGTCTCGAGCCGGTAGAAATCCCAGAGGTAGACGTTGTCGCCCTTCTCATCCCACTCGTCCCGGACCCAGCCGAAGAACGTCTTGGCCCGCCGGGCCGCCGCCTCGTCGACATCGTTCTTCACCTGGACCGCGCCCGTCCAGACGATGAACCGCACCTTGGGGAACTCGCGCATCTTCTTCTTCAGGGCGGCGTACTGGAGCTTGTAGTTCCCGATCTGCTTCGCGTCGGACGCCACGTCCGCGGCGCCGCTGTCGGCCTCGATATTCGACACCGGGAAGCAGTGTTTGAACACGATCACGTCGTATCGGGCCGTCAGCATCTCCAGGGTCGGTTCCTGCTTGAAGGGCTTGGCTCCGGCGTTTTTCACCCAGATGTTCCAGTAGTCGTAGGGATAGTTCGCCCAACCGTAAGGGGAGTCCTTCGGGAAGTTCTGCTCGGTGATGGCGTAGTTGGTCTTGTGGGCGGCGTTGTACGCCTCGAACCAGGCGGCCACGCCTCCGTTCCACACGCACTCCCCCGTGCTATGATGCAGGAAGAGGATTCTCGCGCCGGCGGGCGCAGGGGCTCCTGCGGCGGGGGGAGTCTCACTTCCCACACACGCTGCGGCAGAGGCGAGGAGAAGGGCCGCGACCAGGACCATGGCAGCACGAACGAGTTGGATCATCATCGGACCGCCTCCTGAAATGTCGGAAGTCCTGGCCTCGAACTCGATCCCTGGTCTTCGCAGATGCGCGTCCGGCCATTGGCGAATTGTGATGAGAAACACGGGCCCTGTCAACTCCGAAAGCGCGGACACGTGAAACACCGGCGCCTGAAACACCGAGGCCCCATGACCGCGGATTCTCCACCGCCCGCGGCCCTGTCTTGCGCTGGACCTTTCGCCAGAACTTCAGTACTCTGCGGCGGTTCAAGAGGCCAAGTTGAGCGGTGCCTGCATGCAACCGCGCGACGGGTCGGGAGAGCCGCCGCGCATCAGCCCATAGGAGAGGAGATCGTCGAATGGTTCGGAAACCCGCAGTCAGTCGTCGTGCATTCCTGAAAGGCGTGGCGGCGGCCGGCGCGGCCATGGCCTGCCCCGCTATCGTCCCCTCGTCGGTATTCGGGGCGGACGGGAAGGTCGCGCCGAGCAACCGCATCACCATGGGCTGCATCGGCGTGGGCGGCCAGGGCGGCGGCAACCAGGACGCCTTCCTGGGCGAGTCCGACTGCCAAGTCCTGGCCGTGGCCGACGTCGACAAGAACAACGCCGCCAACGGCAAGAAGCGGACCGACGACCGTTACCGCAACCAAGACTGCGTGGCGTACCGGGATTTCCGCGAGCTCCTGGCCCGCGACGACATCGACACCATCTCGCTCGGCACGCCCGACCACTGGCACGCCATCCCCGTCATCATGGCCGCCCGGGCCGGCAAGGACGTCTACGGCGAGAAGCCCTTCTCGCACGACCTCAGGGAGGGGCGGGCGATGGTGACGGCCCTCTCGCAGTACGGCCGCGTCTGGCAGACGGGAAGCTGGCAGCGCTCCGGCGGCAACTTCCGGTTCGCCTCCGAGCTCGTCCGCAACGGCCGCATCGGCAAGGTCCACACCGTGGAGGTGGGCCTGCCCACCGGCGGCGCCGGCGGCAGCGAGCAGTTCACCGACCCGCCGCCCGAGATGGACTACGATTTCTGGGTCGGCCCCTCGCCCTGGGCCCCCTACTCCAAGGACCGCACCCACTGGAACTGGCGCTGGCAGCTCGATTACGGCGGCGGGCAGATGATGGACTGGATCGGCCACCACGGCGACATCGCCCAGTGGGGCCTGGGCACCGACTACACCGGCCCGGTCGAGGTCGAGCCGGTCAACTCCGAGTGGCCCAAGGAGGGCCTGTGGACCGCGCCCATGAGCTATAAGTTTATCTGTACATTTGCAAACGGCGTGAAGATGATCGTCGCCAATGACCGGCAGGTGCCCAAGGGGATGGGCGCCCGCTGGATCGGCGACAAGGGCTGGGTCTGGGTCGACCGCGGCGGCTTCGACGCCGACCCCAAGAGCATCCTGAAGGACACGATCCGGCCGGACGAGATCAACCTCTACCGCTCGCCGGGCCATCACCGCAACTTTCTCGACTGCGTCAAGAGCCGCCGCCTGACGATCACCCCGGCGGAGGTCGCGCACCGCTCGGCCAGCATCGGCCACCTCGGCCAGATCGCCATGCAGGTAGGCCGCAAGTTCCGCTGGAACCCCGACACCGAAGAGATTCTCGGCGACCCGACGGCCGCCGGCATGCTCGGCCGGGCCAAGCGCGAGCCGTGGAACATCCTGTAGTGGCATGTAGCCCGGACGCCTCGTCTGGGCAGCACAGCCGAGGCGGCTGTGCCACAGAGCCGGTAACTGGAGCCATCGCAATGAAACTCGTTCTGCACTTTGTCCTGATCGTCGCCCTGGGCCTCGCGGCGCTGCCGGCCCGCGCCGCGGCGCCGGCGGCCCCCGCCTCGGGTGAAGACGTCTACAAGGCCGCCGCCAAGTACGAGTTCGGCCACAGCCGCAAGGCCCTCGCCGCCCTCGAAGAGGAAATCCGCAAGGCCGCGCCCGCCGACTACAAGGCGATCGAGGCCAAACTCCTGGCCCTCCTGAAGGCCCCCGACACCACGGTCGACGCCAAGCGCTTTTTCTGCCGCTACCTCGGCATCGTGGGCTCGGCCCAGTCGGTGCCCGCCCTTGCGGCCCTCTTGGGCGACGAGAAACTCTCGAACCCCGCCCGCATCGCCCTGGAGCCCATGACCGATCCGGCCGCCGGGGCCGCGCTGCGGCAGGCCCTCGGCACGCTGAAAGGCAAGCTGCTGGCCGGCCTGATCGGCTCGGTCGGCATCCGGCGCGACGCCCAGGCCGTCCCGGCCCTGGCCGCCCTCACCGCCGACACCGATGCCGACGTGGCCCGCAGCGCCATCGCCGCCCTCGGCGCCATCGGCATCCTTGAGGCGGCCAAGGCCCTCGACCGGGCGGCCGCGAAGGCGCCGCCGGCGCTGCAACGGCCGGTCGTCCAGGCCCGGTTCACCTGCGCCGCCGCCCTCGCCAAGGCCGGCAAGAGCCCCGAGGCGGCGGCCCTCTACCGCTCGCTCCTGGAGACCAAGGCAGCACCGGCCACGCGCCTGGCGGCCCTGCGCGGACTGATCGCCGCCCAGGGCGGGCCGGAAGGCGCCAAGCTCGTCATCGACATGCTCCAGGGCCGCGATGAGGCGATGCGTGCCGCCACGCTCACCGCCTTCGCCGGCTCGACCGACCAGGCGCTCAAAGCGGCCGTCGTGCAGCAACTGCCGACGCTGAGCCCCGCGGCCCAGCAGGCGCTCCTGGGCCTTCTGCCCGACCAGCGCGACGTGGCCGCGCGCCCCGCGATCCTCACGTTGATCCAGGACAGCAAGGACGAATCGACACGCCTCATGGCGCTCGACTGCCTGGCCGCGCACGGCCGGGCGGACGACGTGGCGATGCTCGTGAAGCGCGCCCTGAAGGACGGCGGCGCCGAAGCCGCCGTCGCCCGCAAGGTGCTCGAGCGGATGCCCGGCGCGGGCGTGAACGAGGCCATCGCCAAGTGGCTCGAATCCGCCGACGCCCCCGCCCGCCAGCTGGCGATGGCCCTCGTGGCCGCCCGGCGCAACGAGGCCGCCCTGCCGGTGCTCGTGAAGATGGCCGGCGGCGCCGACGCCGCCGCGGCGGCCGACGCCGTCAAGGCCGTCACGGCCCTCGGCACGCCCGCCGAAATCGGCGGTCTTGTCAAGATATTGACAAGCACCGGCGACGCGGGCCTCCGCACGGCTCTCGAAGGCGCGATCGCCGCCATCTGCGCCCGCACGGCCGACCGCGAGGCCTGCGCCCGGGCCCTCGTGCCCGCGCTCGACACGGCCTCCACGCCCGCCGCCCGCGCGTCGCTGATCCAGCTGCTGCCGCGCGTCAAGAGCGAGCAGGCCCTGGCCGCCGCCCAGAAGGCGCTCAAGCAGGAGCCGGCCGAGGTGAGCCAGGCGGCCGTCCGGGCCCTGGCCGACTGGCCCGACATCTCGGCCGCCCCCGCTCTCCTCGACCACGCCAAGACCGCGAAGAACGCCACCGACGCGGTCCTGGCCATCCGCGGATGCCTGCGCCTGGCCGGCCTCAAGGATCAGCCGATGGCCCAGCGGCTGGCGGTGTACCGCGGCGTCCTGGAGACCGCCCAGCGGCCCGACGACAAGAAGCAGGCCCTGGCCGGCCTGGCCGACGTGGCCTCGCCCGACGCCCTGCAGATCCTGGCCAAGTACGTCGCGGACCCGGCGCTCGGCGCCGACGCCGCCCAGGCGACCCTGCGCCTGGCGCGGGCGATCGGCGCGGCGTACCGCACGGCGGCCGAGGCGGCCCTCGGCCAGCTCAAGACGCAGGCGGCCTCGGAGGACCTCCGCCGGCAGGCCGACGAGACGCTCAAGGCCCTCGCCAACGCCGGCATGTCGCCCGACGGATATATCCTCTCGTGGATGCTCTCCGG
>JAPLML010000772.1 GCA_026387055.1 Planctomycetota bacterium
GCGGGTGCGGCGACGTATTGCTCCAGAAACCTCGACAAGACCGCCGGCAATTTCCCTCCCGGCTGGGGCGGCTATCCTAACAAAGGAAATGCCACAGCGTATCCGGTGCCCAAGTGGCGGGCCGCTACCAAGTACAATCTGCAGGATATCGGCGTGCCGCAGTGGGTCTGGGACGAGCCGTCTCTCACCGCTCAGTCTGACAAGGACCTCCGCGCCAGGCCGTACTATGCTAACTACCTGATGCAGAGTCTGGGCTACACCAAGGACAATACCATATCCTTCAGCCTGCACAGCAACGCAGCCAACACGGGTACCGTCCCGCCAGGCTACCAGGCGCAGGCGCGTGGCACTGAAAACTACTGGTATGTCCTCTCCGGTGACCCGTATGGCGTGAAGAACCAGGCTATAGCCCTCTGCACTGCGGTCGAGGCCGGCGTCATCAACGCCGTTCGCAACCAGTACGACGGCACGTGGGCGGAATCCCAGTATAGTGCCGTCCTGACCCCCGTTCCTGCTGAGTGGTTCACCTCCTACGGTACATACCGAGGCTATGTCCAGAATGGCACGAGCCTGAACAGGTGGCAAGACCGCGGGGTCAAGACATCGAACTTCGGCGAGATCCGCGAGGCTAAGTGCCCGGCCAATTTGATGGAGCTTCTGTTCCACGATGACTGGAAATTCTATCCCGATGAAGCCTTCCATCAGGACAAGATCTTCCGTGCCAGCATTGCCTGGGGTATGTACACGGGCATCTGTAACTACTTCGGCGTAACTCCCAAGCCCAGGCTGGATGCGTCGGTTGACAGCGTAAGCTTCCCGGCTCTCGTCGGCCCGAGCGTTGCCGTCAGCGGTACGGTCACAATGAGGAACCTCGGCCAGGCTTGGTGCTGGGGCAACAAGATGGATGGCATCCTATACATCCCATACACCGTATGGGACCTTGCCGCAACCGCTGATGATCAGTTCGGCGCGACCGGCACGGAGATCGCCATCGCTAACGACGGCAACTACTATCCCGGCGACGCGGCCGCGTTCGACGTCTCCCTGACATCTCCTGCCACAACCGGCCTCTACACGACCGCGTGGCAGATGCTCAAGGATGACGCGAGGGGCGGCGTGTTCGGTGGAGTTGCCACCGCCCAGATCCAGGTCGACGCGGATCCGCCCGTCATCACGATTGACTCGCCGACCGCGTCCGACTATGCCTATGGCCAGGTATCGGTTCAGTTCAGCGCGACCGATGCTCTGAGCGAGGTCACAAGCCTCACCGCCGACATAGATGGCGTGGCAGTCACCGACGGCCAGACGGTCTCCGGGCTGGCGCTCGGCGCGCATACTCTCACCGTGACTGCTGTCGACACATTCGGCAACAGTGGAACTGACTCGGTGACCTTCAATGTCGTGAATTCCGTCGGCAAGGTAACAATCGGCGGATGGATCGAGCTCGCGGACAAGAAGGGCACCTGCGGCTTCAACTGCGAGTACGTCGCTGGAGCGGACGCCCCGACCGGTCATCTGACCTATCAGGATCACGACACCGGCATGACCGTGCAGAGCGTGGACATGGTTGCCATGGGAATAGTCGGCAACCATGCATGGTTCTACGGCACCTGCACCGTCGAAGGTGAAGCTGGTCACTGGTTCCGCGTCGACGTGATTGACAACGGCGAGCCCGGAAGCGACGATGTGTTCAACATCCAGCTTGACACCGGCTACTCCAAGGGCGGCAAGCTCGGCGGCGGAAACGTCACGATACACTGATCCGCATGACGATCCCGTTCGGGAGAACCCTCTCTCCCGGACATACAACCTGCGAGGCCTGGGTCATCCGACTCAGGCCTCGTTCCTTGCCTCCTTGGCACTCTCCC
>JAPLML010000705.1 GCA_026387055.1 Planctomycetota bacterium
GCTGATCTCGCCGACGACCATGTTGACGATGTTCCCGCCCACAAGGTTGCCGTACATATCATACTCGCCGGCCAGGATCTGGACCAAGCCGTCCTGGCCGCCGGAGATGGAGTCGGCCAGGAGATTCTGGATGTCCGCGCCGGCCAAGATCTGGACGTAGGCCAGGGCGTCGAGGCCGCTAGCCGCGCCACCGTTGATCGTCCGCGCCGTCAGCATGCCGATGTTGCGGAGTGCTCTGATGGACACCCCGGCCGTGGCCCCATCGCCCACGGCCATACCGCCGTTGATCTGGTCGGCCGCGAGCTCCAGGATGTCGTTTCTAGCCTCAATCTGGACCCCGGCGGAAGCGGCATCGCCGCTGGCCGTCCCGCTCGAGATCTCGCCGGCAACGAGTCTCACGATGTCGTGGTACGCCTTGATGGTGACCTGCGGGTCCGCGATGGGCCGGTCGCTGGTGGAACCGACGATCTGGCCGACGCGGGCATCCACCAGGTCGTTGCCAACAGTCAGGTCCGCGCTGGCCATGCCGCCGTTGGTGGCTTCGCCGCCGTAGATGGCAGCGGCCCGGAGTTTCGTCAGGTTGGCGCCCGCGTAGATCCACAGGTTGGCCCAGGCCCCGGCGCCGTCCGCGACGCCGGCGGAGATCAGACCCGCATCGAACGTGCCGATGCTGCCGGTGACGTAGAGGCCCGTTACGGACCAGCCGAATTCGCCGACGGCCTTGCCGCCGTCGATCAGGCCCACCTGGATTTTGGCCAGATCGCCCCCGACGTTGATCGCCAGGCCGGCGTTCTCGCCGGCGCTGATGGTGTTGGCCCGAAGCAGGTGGAGCGATCCGCCGATGGTGATGCTGGAACTGCCGGTGATCGTGTCGGCCGCCAGCTTCTGCATGTCCCCATCCACGGCGATGGCGGCGCTGTTGATCGTGCCCGCAATGAGCTGGCCGATCGTCCCGGCCTGGACGATGGCCCCCGGCGCCACCTCGCTGACCGCAAGCTTGACAATCTGCCCGGCCTCGGCCAGGACCGAGCCGTCGATCCGGTCGGCGGCAATCACCCCGAGATCGCCCACGCCGGCCTGGAGCAGGTTGATGGTGCTCGCCAGGACGTTCGTCGTGCCGGCCTGCGGAACGAACGAAACGAACGAGTCCAAGAGCACGCCGACCCGGGCGGAGGCCAGTACGAAGTCGACATCGCGGTTGCGGTCGGCCACCTTGCCGACCCACATGTTCGTCTCGAACTTCGCGCCGTCGGCCACCAGGTCCACGCGATGCAGGCCGGTGCTGCCCGGCGTGTAGGTGTACTCGATGGCCACGGTTTCGCTCTTGTTGACCAGCGCCCCGTCATAGATGCCGTCGGCGTTGAAGTCGAACAGCGCGGTCTCGCCGCCTGGCAAGACTGTGCCGCTCAGCAGGCAACGGACTTCCAAGAGTTCAAGTGTGGGTAAGCGCATGAGGCCATCCTCCTTGTCCCCCCGCTACGGTTGCGGGCGTCCCCTCAGACGGCCCTGAGTGATTTGATGCCAAGCAGCATAGGCACGGCAATCCGTATCAGGCAAGATAAATCTCGGAGGATCCGTCAGGCCGCCGGTTACCCGCCGCGCGGATGTCAGTTGACCGTCGCGGCGGCGACGGATACAGTACGGGCCTGAGTTGGGTTCACGCGCCGCGGAGGGCCCTTGCATGGCCGTCGAGTTGGCCTATGCCATGATCACGCCGTACAGCCTGCACAAGAGCCGGACGGGAGGCATCATCGGCAGGTTACTCAGCCTTTCGCAACTGGACTTCGTGGGCGTCCACATGTACGCGCCGAGCGACGCCTGGGTGGACCAGTACCTGGCGCTACTTCGCAAGAGCGATCTGGGGAACCCCGTCCGCGAGGCCTTCATCCAGTACGTCGACGAGAACCTGCGCCGGGATAACCCGCTGGGCCTGTCGAACCGGTGCCTGGTGCTCCTCTTCCGCGGCGAGAACGCCCTCAACCGCCTGCTGGACGACGTGGTCGGCCACGCGAGCCCCAAGGTCCGCGGCGACACCGTGCGCGGCACGTACGGCGACTTCCAGAATTGGCCCGACGGGCGGATGAAATACTTCGAGCCGGCGGTCATCTGCGGGCCGGACCCCGCGACGGTGCGCGAGGAGCTGGAGTTCCTCGCCCGCACCGCCGCCACCGACGGCGGCATCGTCGAGGACTCCATCAAGCTCCCACCCGACGCCAGGAACGTCCAGACGGAACTGGTGATCCTGAAGCCGGAGAACTTCGAGCGGCGCAGCCGCCGCCCCGGCAACATCATCGACGTCTTCTCGCGGACGGGGCTGTACATCGTGGGGGCGAAGATCCTGTCGATGTCGACCGCCCAGGGCGAGGCGTTCTACGGGCCCCTGCTCGACGTCTTTCGCGAGAAACTCCAGGGGAACATCGAGGCGATCCTGCGGCAGAAGCTCAAGGGAGCGTTCGACTTCGACCTGCCCGACGAGTTCTTCGCCGCGGCCCGCCAGATGCTGGCCGAGCGCAACGCCCGGACCGAGTTCGCCCGCATCGTCCAGTACATGACCGGCGTGGACCCGCGGAAGCTCAAGGACGAGGCCGATCGCCGGAAGCCGGGGCCGGTGCGGTGCCTCGCGCTGCTGTACCGCGGCGAAGACGCCATCGAGAAGATCCGCCGCTGGCAGGGCGCCACCAACCCCGAGAAGGCCGAGGCGGGGACGGTCCGGAGCGACTTCGGCCGCGACCTCATGCGCAACGCCGCCCACGCCTCCGACTCCCCCGAGAACACCCGCCGCGAACGCGAGGTCATCGGCATGGGGCAGACCGATCCCCATTCCGAGTTTCGGCAGGTCATTGAGGAGTTGCTGGGACGGAAATGATAAATGTTAAATTCTAAATGATAAACGGAGCGCAAAGACCCGAATGAGCGAGCCGCCCCTCAACACGATTGTCGAAGCCATCCTGTTTGCCAGCGACGAGCCCGTGCCCGTGGACCGCGTGGCCGATGCGGCGGGCGACGAGGTCTCGGTCGACATGGTCCGCCAAGCCGTGCACGAGCTCATCGAGGAGTACGACGCCGCCGGCCGCGCGTTTACGGTCGAGGAGATCGCCGGCGGCCTCCAGCTCTTCACGCGGCCCGAGTTCAGCAAGTTCCTCAAGAAGGTCCTGCGGGCCCGGAGCGAAGCCCGCTTCACGCAGGCGGCCCTCGAGACGCTGGCCATCATCGCGTACAAGCAGCCCATCTCGCGGGCCGAGATCGAGGACATCCGCGGCGTGGCCTGCGGCGACATGATCCGCACGCTCTTGGAGAAGGGCCTTGCGCGGGTCGCCGGCCGTAGCGAGCGCCTCGGCCGCGCCCTCCTCTACGGAACCACCAAGAAATTCCTCCAGGTCTTCGGCCTGGCGAGCGTCAAGGACCTGCCGGAGTCCAAGCAACTCGTGGAGCCGTAGTACCACAACGCCACTTAACCTCGTGCGCGGTGGGTCTCCTGACCCGTACGTGTCTAGCGTCATACCAGATTGCCGGGTGGCACGGCCACGCGCCGTTGCGTGGCCGTGCATGGTCACATGGGGGGCAAGCACGGTCACGCAACGGCGCGTGACCGTGCCACCCATGCCAAACACGTACCCTGACCCACCGCGCGAAGCGGCCTTGTAGTAGCAGGCAACCGCGCGTTTGGCCGCGACATCGTTTAGCCGCGGCCGGTACGGCCGCGGTGATCGATCGTCGCCGTACCGGCGACGGCTAAACTATGGCGATGGCTAAGCGCGTCCTCACATCGTCGGCCGGCAGTGCAGGTACAGCAGGACGATCGATACGATCCAGAGATAGGTGACCACGCGGGAAGCAATATCCAGTCTCATCCCTGTTCGGCGGAGGTGGAACCAGTTGCCCACCAGGTTCACGAAGGCCAGCACCGCCACGACTCTCATCCACGGTCCGAACACGTAGTCTGTCAGCCACTGTGGATTCGCGACGCCGTAGACGAAGAAGGCCGCGTGGATGAGAAGGCCGACCACGGGCACGACCATGAGGAGGGCGGCCGTGCGGCGCTCCCACGCGGAGGCTTCGGGGGCCTCCCCTTCGGACTCGGCCTGGGCCGGCGGCTGACTCACTTGGCGTCTCCTGGCGCCGGCGCAGGCGCCGGGGCTGGCGGCGCGGGCGTCGCAGGCGTGGGGGCCTCCTGTTCCTTCGGCGGCGGCGGGGGCTCCTCTTTCTTGGCGGTCTTCGGGTTGCGCATCTTGTTGAGGACGTCGTTCCACTTTTCGCCCTGGGCCTTCTTATAGGCGGTCCACTCGGCGTCGCTCTTCGTGACGACTTGGTGATTCAACAGGAGGACCCGCACGTAACCGTCCTCGTGCGCCTTGTTGGGCGGGGGGACCTCTCCGTCGCTCACGACCATCATGTCAGGCGGAAAGAGGGGGTTCTTGACATTGATGTCCGGAACGTACTGGTAACTCTGCTCGCCGACGCGAATGTTGTAGGCCGGGCAGGTCACCGTCTCCGGGCTGATGTACTTCTCCTCCACCAGCATCCTGAGGCTCTGCGGGAACGCCCCGTTGTGCTTCTCGGCGTACGCCCAGAGGGCGATATCGATGCGCTTCAGGTTCTCTTCGCAGGTGGCCCGGTTGAGGATCTGGGCCAGGCCCACCAGGAAGATAACCGTACAAATCAGGAACAGTCCGCCGCCGCCACCCATGCAGACCTGTGCGTGGAGCCGCCCGCGCTTGCGTCCGCGGCTGCGCCGGATGCTGTGATACGCCGGCAGGGCGGTCAGCGTGCCCATGAGCGCCAGGATCATCCCGAGGAACCCGCCGACCGTCCACGGGTACCGGAGCGTCGACCCGAGGAGCACGCCGCCCGTCAGGAGCCCCAGCACCGCCGCCCCGAGGAACACCATGCTCGTGACGACCATCGTCTCCAGCGGCGGCACGATCTCGACCGGCTGGCCGTCGACCTTCACGGTGGCCGATCCCGGTCGGGGCGGACCGGCCTTCGCCGCTGCCGGCGGAGGGGCCTCGCCCTTCTTCGGGACCTTCATGTTCGTCCCGCACGTCGGGCACCGCGCCCCGCGCCCCGCGAACGACTCGTCGACTTCCATCTCGGATTCGCACTTCGGACAGTGGAACCTGATCATCCTTCCGTCTCCTCCTTACTCATTCGACAGGACCGACTCGGCATAGCCGGCGGCAAACTGGATTCCCGACCAGGCCAGGATGGCCGCACTTACGATCGGCATCACGAGGTATCGGCCGAAGTAGAGCACCGTCGGCCACGTCCCCTCCAGCGACCCCCGCATCCGGCTCGCGTGGGCGTCGAGGAGCTGCGTGAAATCAAAGAGCGACCCCGCCCGGAACCCCTCGAAGATGTTCTCCCACGGCAGGATGGTCACCACGAAGACGATCGCCAGGAACATCGCGTTGGTGAGTTGCCGGATGCCCGACAGCCGCCCCAAGAGGGCGATCTGGAGATACAGGAAAACCGTCATCGCCAGGAGGAACGACGCCAGGACGCCGACGATCCGGGCGGGGTGCAGCGCCTCGGCCGTGACCGTGCGATAGTGCTGGGCCCTGGCGCGGGCTGCGGCGGGCGTCAGGGGAAGGTTCTCCTTCGGCCGCGCTTCGGGCTGACCGATCACCTTGCCCTCCGTCGAGGATTCCGGGGGCGTCGCTGTCCCCGGCGGGGGCTCCTTCGGTTGCTCGGTCGGCAGAGGCGTCTTGGGCGATTCCTTGGGCGACTTCGACGGTTCGCCGGACTTCTTCGTCCCGCCTTCGAAAGGCACGGTGGGGAAAAGCTCTCCCGGTTGCGTCTTGGCGGGTGCTGCGATGGCCGACTTCTCCAGGAGGTCGAACCACGACGTGGCGGCGGGCGCCGCGTCCTTGGCGGGCTCGGTCGGGGCCTTCGGCGGCGCAGGCTCCGGTGCCGCGGGCGCTTCTACCGTCGGGGCATCGTACAGGCAAACCCATTCCGTCAGCACGAACGTGGCCACGTGGGCCAGGACGCAGGCCATCACCACCCAGAAGAGGATCACGGCGTAAAACCGCGTGGTCTTCAAGGCGACGACGAACGGCTGCGCGCTGGGATTCGGCAGCCGAACCGGCTGATCGCGCTTCGCGTCCAGGGCCATCGAGTATCTCCTTGTCGGCCGGCGTTGAGCCAGCCTTTAGCCACCCCATCGTTTAGCCGTCGCCGGCACGGCGACGGTCATTGCCGAACGCGGCCGTACCGGCCGCGGCTAAACGGTTTGCTTCAGCGCCTCGCGAGCCGCCTGTACTGTGCAGGCGATGTCTTCCTCGCTGTGGGCCAGGCTGACGAACCAGGCCTCGAACTGGCTGGGCGGAAGATACACGCCCCGCTCCAGCATCCCCCGGAAGAACCGCCCGAACCGCTCCGTGTCGCACCGCAGGGCCGACGCGCAGTCGGTCACAGGCTGGTCGGTGAAAAAGAGCGAGAGCATCGAGCCGACGCCCTGCACGCGCACGGCCACTCCGGCTTCCGCCGCCGCGTTGACAAGCCCTTGCTCAAGCTGCTGCGAGATCGCCTCCAGCCGCTCGTACGTGCCCGCCGCACTCAGGAGGTCCAGCGTAGCAATTCCGGCGGCCATCGCCAGCGGATTCCCCGAAAGCGTCCCCGCCTGGTACACCGGCCCGACGGGGCTGACAAGCTGCATCAGGTCCCGCCGGCCGCCGTACGCCCCGACGGGCAGCCCGCCGCCGATGACCTTGCCGAGCGTCACGAGGTCCGGCCGGATGCCGTACCGCTCGGCCGCCCCGCCCCGCGCGACGCGGAAACCCGTCATCACTTCATCAAGTACGAGCAGGACACCTTGACGTTCGCACAATTCGGCCAGGCCCTTCAGGAAGCCCTCCCCCGGCGGGATGCACCCCATGTTGCCGACCACCGGCTCGAGGATCACCGCGGCGATCTCAGAGGCTGAGGCATCCAACGTCCGCCGCACGGCCTCAAGGTCATTGAAGGGGACAATGTGCGTGTGGCGGACGGTGTCCTCCGGCACGCCGGGGCTGGAGGGCGCGCCGAAGGTCATCGCGCCGCTCCCGGCCTTCACCAGGAGGGCGTCGACGTGGCCATGGTAGCACCCCTCGAACTTGATGACGCCCGGCCGGCCGGTGGCGGCCCGCGCCAGGCGGATCGCGCTCATCGTGGCCTCGGTGCCGGAGTTGACGAAGCGGAGCTGCTCGATCCACGGCATGGCCGCCGTCACGCGCTCGGCCAGCTCGATCTCGCGCACCGTCGGGGCGCCGAACGACGCGCCGCCTTCGAGGGCCTTGCGGACGGCCTCGACCACCGCCGGGTGCGCGTGGCCGAGGATCAGCGGGCCCCAGCTCATCACGTAGTCGAGAAAAGAGTTGCCGTCGATGTCGCGGATCTTCGACCCGCTCCCCGACGCGATGAAGAGGGGCTGCCCGCCGACCGCCTTGAAGGCCCGGACCGGGCTGGAGACCCCTCCCGGCATAAGGGCTTCGGCCCGCTTGAGGGCGTCGGCGGATTTGTCGGTCCGGAGTTTCATGGCTTTACCGTTTCGCCGAGGATCTTGTGGGCTTCCTTGAGCTTGGCGCGGATGGGGATCTTCTGGGGGCACTTCGGCTCGCACTCGCCGCACTCGGTGCAGGCGGGGGCGGGCTTGTTCTTCTCCTCCCACCCCGTGCCGAGCCAGCCGTACCGCTGGCGCGACGCCTCCTTCAGGTCGAACGCCGAGTGCCACTGGAGGTACTGGAAGATCCGCGGGATGGCCACCCCCTGCGGGCACGGCTGGCAGTAGCCGCAGCCGGTGCACGGCAGGTCCAGGAGCTTCTTGTTCTCGTCGTACAGCCGGTCGATGCGGGCGACCTCGGCGTCGGAGAGCGGCTCGCCGCGCTCGGCCGTCGCCACGTTCTCATCGACCATGCGGCGATCGCCCATGCCCGAGATGGCCACGTCGATGTCGGGGCTCGCCCAGACGAACCGCAGGGCGGCCTCGGTGGTGGAGACGGCGCCCGTGGCCCGCGCGATGACCTCGGACGGCACGCCCAGCCGCCCGCCGCCCACGGGGCCCATCACCACCGTGCCGACGCCCTTCTCATGCGCGTGGTGCAGGCTGGGGGCGTACTGGCGGTCGAGGAGGTTGTACTGCACGAGGAGCGAGTCGAACTCACCTGTATCGATGAGTTTGATACAATTCTCCGGCGTGTCGTGGCACGAGAAGGAGAGGTGGCGGATGAGGCCCTGCTCGCGCGCCTTGCGGGCCTGGGCCATCGGGCCGCCCTCGCCGAGGCACCGCGTCTGGTAGCCATCCCACGAGAGGCCGTGGAAATGATAGAAGTCGATATATCCGCAATCGAGCCGCCGCAGCGCGAGCTGGAGCCGCAGCCACCAGCAGCTCCCGCAGGCGTTCTCGAGGGGGTTCTTGGTGGAGATGAAAACGCTTTCGCGCGGCAGGCCCTTGAGGGCCCGTCCGACGGCCGTCTCGCTCTCGCTGTGGCAGTAGTAGAACGCCGAGTCGACGTAGTTGACGCCCTTATCGAGCGCGTAACGGATGAGCTCGGTCGACTCGTCGATGCCGGTGATGCGGCCCTTCTCGTCCTTCTGGATCGGCAGGCGCATCGCGCCGAAGCCGAGCCGCGAGAGCTTGACGCCGGTCTTGCCGAAATCACGGTAAAGCATACAGGACCTGCCTCGTGCCAAGGAGAAGCGCCCGGCAAGCCGGGCGGCTGGATGATGCCGTCATGCGCTACCCAGCATCATTTAGCCGCCCAGCTTGCTGGGCGCGTGTCGGCGCGCCGAAACGTCACGCCCTCGGCATGGCCCGGTCAAAACCCCGTCCAGAGGTACATGACCCTGGGCGAGGCCAGGGCGGCCAGCTTTTCGGGTCTCAGGTCCTTCAGGTCGATCCCCAGCGGCGACTTGGCCGACGCCGACGAGGCCGCCAGAAGGTCGAAGAGCCGGAACGGCTGGACGTACTCCACGACCCGCGCCTGGGCGATGCCGGCCTTCTCCTTCGCCAGCTCGACGGCGCGGTCGAAGTACCCCACCTCGTCGATCAGGCCAGACTCCTTCGCCTCCTTGGCCATGAAGATGCGGCCCGTAGCGAGCGAGACCACCTTCTCGCGCGGCATCTTGCGCGACGTGGCCACGATGTCCACAAAGTGGTCGTAGCCCGGCTTCAGGAGCGTGCTCATGATGTACTCCTGCTGCTCGGACGGCATGTCGGCGGCGAACATGTTCGGCCAGTCCTTCTGGCTGCCCATCTTGAGCGTCACGATCTGGACGCCGAGCTTGTCGGTCAGGAGGCCCTTGAGGAAGTAGAACTCGCCGATGATGCCGATCGAGCCGGTGACGGTCGTCGGCTGGGCCACGATCTCGCTCGCGGCGCAGGCGACGTAGTACCCACCGGAGGCCGCCACGCCGTCCATCGCCGCCAAGACGGGCTTGCCGGCCAGGAGGGTCTTGACGTCGTTATGGATCATGTCGCTGGCCGTCAGCATGCCGCCGGGCGAATCGATGCGCAGGATCACCGCCTTGACGCGCTTGTCCTCGGCGGCCCGGACCATCTGGCCGCGCAGCGACTCGACCAGGTAATCGTCGATGATCCCGGCCACGCGGATGACCGCGATCTTCTGCGAGGACGGCCCGCGCTCCACGACCCGCTCGACGTAGTTGTCCTCGATGCCGCCGCCCGAGATCGCCCCCACCAGCGCGAAGATGACGACCAGCAGGACGCCGTTGGCGATCACCGAGAGGCCCAGGAGGATGGCAAGGAAGACGCCCAGGGCGCCCCAGCGCCGCGGCGGCCGGGCCGGCGGAGCAAGCGCAGGGGGAGGCGCGGCCATCGGTTGAGGAGGCACGCCGCTCGGCGGCGGTGGCGCTACGCCCGAAGGGGTGATCGGAGGTTCGTCGGCCATAGTCGGACTCCTTTCGAAGTTACGCAATGCGATTGTAATTGAAGGGGGGCTGCGGCGTCAACGAACAAGTGCGGAATGCGGCGCGAGAAATGGGGAATAAGCGGCCGGGGCAAGACGGCACAGACTTTGGCGCAGGCCTGTCGTCATCGCCCTTCAGCCGTCCGCGGCGGCGGACGCGTGTTTCCGGTGCCGGCGCAGGCACGCCATCGCCCCGACGGCCAGCAGCGCCAGCGTCGCCGGTTCCGGCGTCACGTACAGCGTCACGGCGTCGGTGATCAGCCAATCGTACGGGCCGGGCGTGCCGTCATCGTAGATCCAGCTGGCGCCCAGGAGGGGGACGAACGGCCACCATTCCACGTTGCCTTCGAGGACCGATGGAATGACGTTCCAGTCCCAGTCGACCCACTCGCTCTGGGCGGTGCCGTTGGCCCAGGTGTCCATGACCGCGAACCCGCCCACCACCATGTCCACCTCGGTGCCGACGCCCGTGGCCACCTTGACCTTGAACATCTCGTCGCGGTACCCGTAGCCGACGACGCTGTGGCCGATCCACTTCGAGGCGGTCTCGGCCGTCATCAGGTCCAGCAGGACGGGCCGGCCAGTGTTGATCTCGGCCTTGAAGGACTCGTAGCTGAAGTTGCCGCCGTAGAACGGCACGTCAGTGTCGGCGGTCATGGCGGGCTGGCCCTCGTGAAGGGCGGTGCCCGGGTTGTCCCACTCGATGAACCGTTTCAGGCCGCTCGTGATGTTCGCCGCATAGCTGCCCGAGTCCTCGGTCTTCATGAAGTCGGCGATGCAGTCGGGGTTGGGCTCGTGGTTCGGATAGGATGTGGAGTTGTGCCAGTCGCCGTAGGTCTTGCCGTTCTCGCGGCCGGCGGTGATGTGGGCCCGGCTGGCGACCATCGCCTTGGTGCCGGTGTCCTGGTTGCCGAACCACTGCCGGGCGTCGCCGTCGAAGAGGTTCTCGCGCCCCTGGATGCCGTCCCAGTACCCGACCATCATGCCGCCGGCGGTCGGGCTGCACCCGTACCACCAGACGTATTCCGGCACGCCGGAGAGCCTCGCGCCGCCGAGCGGCGGGCGGGGGGCGTCGGGGGCGAGAGTGGCGGCGGAGAAAGCGTCCGGCCCGCTCGCGGAGGGCGGCGGATCGGCCGGCCAGACCACCGTCATGTCATAGAAGGCGGGCACGCCGTCGAGAACCTTGGTCTCGGCCTGCGCCGCGCCGGCAGCCGCCGCCAGCACCAGTGCTGCGATCAGCCGTTGTCGCACGCTTCGCCCCAATCTTGACCTGAGCGCCGCACGGCGGGCCCGTGGCACGGCCGGTTCGCCACGGCGAATCTCGCCTTCGGCGGACTTGCCCGGCCGTGGAGAGTACGCGACCCCCGTTTCGCCACGGCCGCCGGACAAGCCGGCCGTGCCACCCGCGCCATGCAAAGGGGGCGGCCTTCGGGGAGGCGTTCCCTCCGAAAGTCGCCCCTTTCGATGGCAAACTCGTGATGTACCCCGAGCCCAAACAAAAAGAGCCATGTCGCCCGGCGGCGCCCGAGCCTCACAGCCCTCTATCACTGTGTCAGAGTATAACTTACAAATGGCCTGAAGTCAAATTGAGGCGTGATTTTCGCGTTTGTGGCACGGCCGGCTTGACCAGCCGTGGGGAATGCGCAGCCCTGTTTCGCCACGGCCGGACAAGCCGGCCGTGCCACACTGCATTCTGCACGTCCTTGACCCCCGCCGGTGGCCGCATTACCATCGAAGGTATCCCCAGCGCCTCGGAGGACCAACGGTGACCGCGCCCCTGACGAAACGCAAGCGGCTCCAGCGCACGACGGCCGGCAAACCGGTGGACCGCTTGCCCGTCGCCCTCTGGCGCCACTTCTTCGCCGAAGAAACCTCGCGCGAGGGCCTCGTGGAGGCCATGACCCGGTGGCAGCGCGAGTACGACTGGGACTTCCTCAAGATCAACCCGCGGGCCAGCTACCACGTCGAGGACTGGGGCAACCGGTACACGTTCTCCGGCAAGGAGACCATCGCGCCGACGCTGGTCCAAGCGTCCGTCCACCAGCCGGACGACTTCCGTCATCTCGACCGGCTCGACCCAACCGGCGCTGCCGGGCGCCGAGCCCCCATCCTGGCAGACCACCTGGGAGCGGTGGGAGACCTCCGCAAGGCGCTCGGCCCCGACGTGCCCCTCCTCATGACCGTCTTTACGCCGATGAGCATCGCCGCGGAACTGGCCGGCGGACCGCAGGCCCTCGCCGCCCTCATCCAAGAGAACCCACGGCTCGTGCACGTGGGCCTGCGGACCATCACCGACACGTTCGCCGGCTTCGCGGCCGGGTGCATTGCGGCGGGGGCCGACGGTCTGTTCCTCGCCACCACGCACACGGCCACACTGGCGAATTTCACGCCCGAGCAGTATGCCGAGTTCGGCCGGCCGTACGACCTGGAGGTCCTTACGGCGGCGCGGGCGGCCCCGCTCAATCTCCTGCACGTCTGCCAGCGCCGCTCGATGCTCGGCGAACTGGCCGACTATCCCGCGGCGATGCTCAACTGGGACACGACCGACCCGACGAACCCGACGCTCGGCCAGATGGCCCTTGGCGCCGCGGGCAAGGCGCTCGTCGGCGGCGTGGATCGCAAGCTCTTCCCCGACCCGGCGGCACGCGAAACGCTCCTCGCCCAGGTGGCCGAGGCACGGAAAGCCATGGGCGACCGGCCGTTCGTCCTCGGGTCGACCTGCACCATTGACCCGGCGAGCGCGCCGGAAATGGTGCGGGCCTTCAGGGAAGAGGCGGAGAGGAAATGATAAACGCTAAATGCTAAATGTTAAATTGAACGGATAGGCGAGGACGCGTGTTCCGCTCCGGGTCCGTGCCATTTAGCATTTAGCATTTCCGTTGACAAGGAGTTCACATGCCCCAAACCGCCGCCGACCGCGGCCCCGTGCCCGCCGAAGCGACCTACGACGTGGTCATCATCGGCGCGGGCATCGCCGGCCTCTCGGCCGCCATCTACGCCACCCGCGAGCGCCTCACCACGCTCGTCCTCGAGAAAATGATGCCCGGCGGCCAGATCCTCACCACCTCGCGCGTCGAGAACTACCCCGGCTTCCCGGACCCGATCGGCGGGATGGAACTCGCGGACCGCCTGGCCAGCCAGGCCGTCCGCTTCGGCGCCGAGATCGTCTCGCAGGTCCAGGTCACCCGCATCGAGCCGCCTACGGGCGAGGGCGAAGGCAGGTGCATCCTCGCGTTCGCCGGCTCGAAACGCTATTGCGGGCGGTCGATGATCCTGGCCGTCGGCAGCGAGTACCGCAAGCTCGACGTCCCCGGCGAGAGGCGGCTGACGGGCTACGGCGTCAGCTACTGCGGCACGTGCGATGCCCCCTTCTACCGCGACAAGCACGTCGTGGTGGTCGGCGGGGGGAACACCGCCCTCGACGAGGGGCTGCACCTCCTGAAGTACGCCTCGCGCCTGACGTTCGTGACCCTGGGCGACGCGTTCCGCGCCAGCCAGATCCTCGTCGACGAGCTGGCGCGCCAAGGCGACAAGGTCGAGACGTGCTTCGCGAGCACCGTGACCGAGATCGTCGGCGAAAAGAAGGTGGAGGGCGTCCGCATCCGGAACACCCGGACCAACGAGGAGAAGCCGGTCGCGTGCGACGGCGTCTTCGTCTTCGTGGGTCTGGCGCCGCTGACGCACTTCCTGAAGGGCGTGGTGGACCTCGACGAGCGCGGGTTCATCCTGACCCACGCCTGCACGCTCCAGACCAGCGTGCCGGGCGTCTGGGCCGCCGGCGACGTGCGGGCCGGAACGCTCAAGCAGGCCGCCACGGCCGCCGGCGACGGCGTCATCGCCGCCCTGATGGCCAAGGAGTTCCTCAAGCAGCAGCACCCAGCCAAGTCCTCGGTGCCGTAAGGTGGGACAGCCGCCCTCGGCTGTGCATCGTTTAGCCGCGGCCGGCACGGCCGCGGTTATGATCGTCGCCGTACCGGCGACGGCTAAACGTGTTTGCCTGGGGCTGGACAATTGCCTGCCCTGGGATTATCGTATGGCTGGAGGCCGAGGCCCCATGGTCGATGCAAAGACAATCGCCCGCGCGGTGGAAGTGCTGCGCAAGGCCGCCAGGCCCGAGCGGATCATCCTGCTCGGGTCCCACGCCAGCGGCCGGGCCAGGGCCGACAGCGACGTGGACTTCCTGGTAATCGAGCGCCGGGTGCGCAATGTGGTGGCTGAAATGGTCCGCCTGCGCCGCCTCCTGAGCCCCTTGCGCATCCCGGTTGACGTGGTGGTCGTGAGCGCACGCCAGTTTGCCGAATGGTCCGACACCCCGGGCAACGTGCTCCATGCCGCGGTCGTCGAAGGAAAGGTCGTCTATGAAGCGGCATGAGCAGGCCCTCATGTTCATGCAGAAAGCGGCCGAGGACGAAACGCTGGCGCGCCTGGACTTCCTGACGCCCTACGCCACTCTCCTTCGCTACGAAGGCATCCCGGCGAGGGTTCCTCTGAACCGCCGCAGAGCCCGCTCGGCAATCAGGCGTTGCCGCGCGTGGGCAGAAAAGCAGATCGGCCTCTCACCCGGCCTCTTCGTGTGATGCACCGCCACAGGCATGGGGCTGCGGGGCCCAACATGAAAGGTGCTATACGATGTCTGGGAACGCCCTCACCCGTCGCACCTTCCTGGCCGCGGCCGCAACGGCGGCGGCGGTCACGATCGTTCCGCGTCACGTCCTCGGGGGGCCGCGGCAGATGCCGCCGAGCGAGAAGCTGGCCATCGCCGGCGTGGGCGTGGGCGGCATGGGCGGGGCGAACCTCCGCCAGCTCGAGACCGAAACCATCGTCGCCCTCTGCGACGTCGACCACGCCTACGCCGCCCCCACCTTCAAGCGCTACCCCCAGGCGAAGCTCTACAAGGACTACCGCGAGATGCTCGATAAGGAGAAGGGCATCGACGCCGTCCTCGTGGCCACGCCGGACCATACACATGCCATTATTTCAATGGCTGCAATGAAGGCCGGCAAGCACGTCTACTGCCAGAAGCCCCTCACGCACGACGTGTACGAGTTGCGCAGGCTCGCCCAGGCCGCCAAGGAAGCCAAGGTGGCCACCCAGATGGGCATCCAGGGGCACTCGATGGAGGGCGCGCGGCTCATCCGCGAGTGGGTCGAGGCCGGCCTCATCGGCGAGGTCCGCGAGGTCGACGCCTGGTGCAGCCTCTCCGATTACCCGTGGGGCCACGCCGGCTGGAGCTCGAAGTATTCCGAGCGGCCCAAGGACGCGCCGCCCGCCCCGCCGACGCTCGACTGGGACCTCTGGATCGGCCCGGCGCCGATGCGGCCGTACCATCCCGCCTACCACCCGGCCGTGTGGCGGTGCTGGTGGGACTTCGGCTGCGGCATGATGGGCGACCGCGGCGCCCACACGCTCGACCCGGTCGTCTGGGCCCTGAAACTCACCGCCCCCACGAGCATCGAGGCCACAAGCTGCGGCAACACGCCGGAGGTGCATCCCCTGTCGGCGGTTGTGACGTTCCGCTTCCCCGCGCGCGGCGACCTGCCGCCGGTCAAGCTCACGTGGTACGAGGGCACGCGGTGCCCGCGCCCGGAGGAACTGGAGCAGGGCCGCCAGATGCCCGGCGAAGGCGGCGCGATTCTCACCGGCTCGAAGGGCAAGATCATGTGCGGCGTTTACGGCGACGGGCCGCGCCTCTTCCCCGAGAGCAAGATGAAGGAAGCCAAGCTGCCCGAGAAGACGCTACCGCGGGTGAACGGCTCGCACGAGCAGGACTGGGTGCGGGCCTGCAAGAGCGGACAGCCCGCCGGGGCCGACTTCGCCTACTCCGGCCCGCTCACCGAGACCTGCCTCCTGGGCAACGTCGCCAAGCGCCTGGACGCCCGCATCGAGTGGGACGCCGCCAATCTCAAGGTCACGAACCTGCCCGAGGCGAACCGGTACGTCCGCACCGAGTAACGAAAGGGATGGAGCTTGTAGACCTTGTGTGGCACGGCCGGCTTGCCCCGCCGGGGGGGCGGCGCCGCGACACCCCCCCGGCCGGGCACGCCGGCCGTGCCACAGGTGCGGGCGCGTGTTTCTTGCGGGAGCTTCGCGTGCGGCGGAACATCCTCACCCTCCTGGTCGTCAACAGCCTGTTCGGCCTCGCCTTCGGGGTGTACGACCTGGCGTTTCCGCTGTTCTGCGACGACAACGGCATCGCGAAGTCGACGATCGGCCTCATCCTCTCGGCCGCCGGCGTGGTCAACTTCCTGATCGTCGTCTACGGCGGACGGCTGTCGGACCTCGTGGGACGCAAGGGCATCTACGGGGTCACGTTCCTGGGCCTGGCGGCGACGAACATGGCCACGCCCCTGGTGCCGAAGCTCGCGTACCTGGCGGTCCTGAAAGCGACCCAGCAGATGTGGGTCTCGGTGCGCGGGGCGATCCGCGGGACGCTCGTCTACGAGTCAGTTCCAGTGGAACGGTTCACGCGTATCATCGCCCAACTCGTGGGCCTCGAGAACACCTTTCACGCCGCCGGATACGCGTGCATCGCGACGCTCGGCCTGGCGTCGGCCACGATGTCGTACCGCGCGGTCTTCCTGATCAGCGGGATGGCGCTGGCGCTGGGCGCGGTGCTGTTCCTCGGCCTGTTTCGCGAGAAGCCGCTGGTGATCGCCCCATCACGGGCTTACCTGTCGCTGCGGACGGTCTTCAAGCTGGACCTGCACGCGAAGCTGTACCTGATCATCGCGGCCGGGTTCATCTTCACGATGGGCATCGCGATGAGCCACGCCCTGTGGATGCTGTACTTCCGCGAGAAGCTGCGCGGCCCGTGGGCGGGGGACCTCGCGGGCTTCCAGAACTGGCTGGGCGTGATCTTTCCCGGCATCGCGGCGGCGGAACCGGGAGGGGGGCACGGGGCGGAGTTCGCCCTCATCGGCGTGGTCGCCGTGTTCCACCGGCTGCTCCTGGGAATCCCGATGCTCCTCTTGGCGCCGTTCCTGAGGGGCCGGTTCAAGTGGCTCTACGTCGGGGGCCTGATTGTCGAGGGAGTCATGATCGCTGCCCCGGCCCTGGCCGACTGGCTGGTAGGCAGCTTCCTGCTGGTGGCGATCGTGTGGGTCGCGCACGACATCATCGGCGCGAGCATCTGGTACCCGGTTCAGGAGCGGTTCATCCAGCAGTTCAGCCGGCCGGACCGCCGCGGGGCCGACGTGGCCAAGGCCAACGCCCTCATGGCCCTCGGGGCGATTGCCGGCCAGGCCGTCGCCGGGCCGCTGATGTCCTGGGAACCCGCGCTGCCGTTCTTCGTCGGCGGCGCGATGATCGCCCTGGCCAGCCTGATCCTCATACCCCTGTAGGCCGCCGGCCGAGACCGACCCGCAGGAAACTGCTACTTGCCCTTCACTTCCTTGCCGCCCTGGACCTCGATCTGGTCATCGTCGGCAAGGTGGCGGCGGTCGAGGCGGTACGACATCTCGGCGGGCACGCTGATGCGGACCATGCGGCCGTGACCGTCGTGGCCGATCGAGACCTCGACCGGACCCTTGGGTGTCCACACGCGGCCGCTCAGGTTCCGGATGTCGTCGGGCATCGGCGCCAGGAGGGCCGGCTCAAACCCGGGGCCCGCCGGTTGCACGCCCAGGATCCACTTGGCCAGCAGCGCCGCCGGATGGACGCCCGGCCCGTGGCACAGGACGGGCGGCGGCTGGCGGCCGTAGGGGCCCTCGGCGAGCCAGTCGCGCCCGTCGCCGTCGCGCTGCCGCGGAAGAGGGAAGACCTCGGGCACGGTCGTCAGGCCGGCCTTGGCCA
>JAPLML010000312.1 GCA_026387055.1 Planctomycetota bacterium
GGCCGCGCGGGTCGCGTGCATCGCGTCCTCGATGCGGGCCTTCTTCTCTTTGACCTCGGACTCGGTGGCGCCGCCGGCCTTGATGACGGCCACGCCGCCGGTCAGTGTCGCCAGCCGCTCCTCCAGCTTCTCCTTGTCATAGTCGCTGGTGGTGACTTCGATCTGGGTGCGGATCTGGAGGATGCGTTCCTTGATGGCCGCCGGCTCGCCGCCGCCCTGCACGAGGGTGGTCGTGTCCTTGTCGATGACGACCCGCTTGGCCTTGCCCATCTGCGACAGCTCCAGCGTGTCGAGCTTGGTGCCGAGGTCCTCGCTCACAAAGAGGCCGCCGGTCAGCACCGCGATGTCCTGGAGGATGGCCTTGCGCCGGTCGCCGAAGCCGGGGGCCTTCACCGCCGAGACCCGGAGGACGCCGCGCAGGCGGTTCACCACGAGCGCCGCCAGGGCCTCGCCCTCGATGTCCTCGGCGATGATGAGGAGCGGCTGGTTGGCCGTCACGATCTTCTCCAGCAGCGGCACGAGCTCCCGCAGGTTCGTGATCTTCTTCTCGTGGATGAGGATCAGCGTGTCCTCCAGGACGCACCGCATCGTCTGCGGATCGGTGATGAAGTAGGGGCTCAGGTAGCCCTTGTCGAACTGCATGCCCTCGGTGAAGTCGAGCACGGTCTCCATGCTCTTGCCTTCCTCGACGGTCATGACGCCGTCCTTGCCGACCTTGTCGAGGGCCTTGGCCAGGAGGCCGCCGATCTCGGCGTCGTTGTTGGCGCTGATGCCGGCGACCTGGGCGACCTCGTCGCTGCCCTTGAGCTTGCGGCTCTGGTCGGCGATGCTCTTGACGGCGGCGGCCACGGCCATGTCGATGCCGCGCTTCAGGGCCATCGCGTTGGCGCCGGCCGTCACGTGGCGGAGGCCCTGCTCGTAGATGGCCTCCGCGAGGACGATGGCGGTGGTGGTGCCGTCGCCGGCCACGTCGGCGGTCTTCGAGGCCACCTGGTTGGCCATCTTGGCGCCCATGTTCTCGAACTTGTCGGGCAGCTCGATCTCCTTGGAGACCGTGACGCCGTCTTTCGTGACCTTGGGCCCGCCATAGGACTTCTGGAGGATGACGTTGCGGCCCGTCGGGCCGAGCGTCACCTTGACGGCGTCGGCCAGTAGCCGGAGGCCGGCGGCCATCTTGCGCTTGGCGTCATCGGCGTACAGGAGTTGCTTTGCCATCGTTTATCTCCATGCGTTGCTTTGCGTTTGAGTACCTTACGTCGCGTCACGTCTCCCGCCGCTCCCGCGGCGGGCTCGAATGAAACCTCTAGCCGAGAACCGCCAGCAGGTCGCTCTCGCGAAGGATCATGTACTCCGTGCCGTCGATCTCGATCTCCGTGCCGCCGTACTTGGCGTAGACGACCGTGTCGCCCTTCTTGACGGCCGGGGCGGCGCGCTTGCCGCTGTCGAGGAGGCGGCCCGGCCCGACGGCGACGACTTTGCCCTTCTGCGGCTTCTCCTTGGCCGAGTCGGGAATGACGATGCCGCCACGGGTCTTTTCCTCGGCTTCCATCGGCTCCACGACAATCCTGTCTTCCAGCGGTTCGAGGTGCATCGTATGGGTCTCCGTTCAAGGTTCTCGGTTCGATTGTCATTGTTCGTCGCCGTACCGGCGACGGCTAAACGTTACGTCGCCCTTCGGGCAGCCGTCAAACGCGCCCGGCCCTCCCAAGGCGGGTCTTCGACAAGCCGGGCGGCTAAATATGTCGCTTTTTGCCTTTCAATCCTGAATCCGCAATCCGCAATTCCTTACATTCCCATGCCGCCCATGCCACCCATGCCACCCATGCCGCCGCCTGGAGGCCCGTGTTGGTGGCCGCCCTCATCCTTCGGCTCCGGTTTGGAGGCGACGCAGGCATCGGTGGTGATCAGGAGGCCCGCCACCGAGGCGGCATTCTGAAGCGCGCAGCGCGCGACCTTCGTCGGGTCCACGATCCCCGCCTTCACGAGGTCGCCGTACTTGCCCCGGTCGGCGTCGAAGCCCCACGCGCCCTTCTTCGCCAGGATGTTCCTCACGACCACCGCCCCCTCGTACCCCGCGTTGGCCGCGATGGTATAGGCGGGCGATTCGAGGGCCTTGCGGACGATGGCCACGCCGGTCGTCTCGTCGTCGCCCTCCGTCTTGACCTTGTCGAGGGCCGCCAGGCACCTCAAGAGGGCCACGCCGCCGCCCGGCACGATGCCTTCCTCGATGGCCGCGCGGGTCGCATGCAGGGCGTCCTCGACGAGGGCCTTCCGCTCCTTCATGGCGATCTCGGTGGGGGCCCCGACGTTGATCTGGGCCACGCCGCCGGCGAGCTTCGCCAGCCGCTCCTGGAGCTTCTCGCGGTCGTAGTCGCTCGTGGTGACCTCGATCTCGCGCTTGATCTGCTCGATGCGGCCCTTGATCGCGTCGGTCGCGCCGGCGCCCTCGACGATCGTCGTGTTGTCGTTGTCGATCGTCACCTTCTTGGCGGTGCCGAGTTCGTCGAGCCGGAGGTTCTCGAGCTGGACGCCCAGGTCCTTCATGATCGCGTTGCCGCCGGTCAGCGTCGCGATGTCTTCGAGCATGGACTTGCGGCGGTCGCCGTAGCCGGGCGCCTTCACCGCGCAGACGTTCAGGATGCCGCGCAGCTTGTTGACCACCAGCGTGGCCAGGGCCTCGCCCTCGATGTCCTCGGCGATGATGAGGAGCGGGCGATTGGCCTTCGACACCTTCTCCAGCAGCGGCACGAGGCCCTTGACGTTCGAGATCTTGTCCTCGTGCACGAGGATCAGCGGGCGCTCCAGGACGCATTCCATCCGGTCCGGGTCGGTAACGAAGTGGGGGCTCAGGTACCCGCGGTCGAACTGCATGCCCTCGACCACGTCGACGAGCGTTTCGAGGCCCTTGCCCTCTTCGACGGTGATGACACCGTCCTTGCCGACCTTCGCGAAGGCGTCGGCGAGCATCTTGCCGATGTCGGTGTCGCCGTTGGCGCTGATCGTGCCGACCTGAGCCACCTCGTCGGCCTTCGTCATGTTGATCGGCCGGGAGATGGTCTTGAGGTGATCGACCACGGCGACCACGGCCTTCTGGATGCCGCGGTTCAGGGCCATCGCATCGGCCCCGGCGGTGATGTTCCTCAGCGCTTCCTTGAAAAGCGCCTCGGCGATGACGGTGGCGGTGGTCGTCCAGTCGCCGGCCACGTCGCTCGTCTTCGAGGCGGCCTCCTTGACGAGTTGTGCGCCCATGTTCTCGTACTTGTCGCGAAGCTCGATCTCCTCGGCCACAGTCACCCCGTCCTTCGTGATCGTCGGGGCGCCCCACCCCTTGTCCAGGACGGCGTTGCGGCCGCGGGGCCCGAGGGTCGACTTGACCGCCCGGGTCAGCTTCTCGACGCCCGCGAGCAGCCGCGCGCGCGCCTCTTCGTCAAAGGCCAACATTTTGGCAGGCATGCTCCGATGTCTCCTTAAAGGCAGTCCAAAGCTCCAAGTCCACGGTTCAAGGCCAACGGCAAAAAGACCAACGGACCCAACTGGGAGCAGGCCGCAAGCCCGGTCTCCCCATTCTCGATGCTCTCTAAAACCATAAGTGCTGCAAAGCAGGTGCCAAAAACGGGCTCGAAGCCCCTGACGGCCCTGGCGCCCGCACGAACGCAGAATAGTATTTGTAACACGCCGCCGGGCATATTACAAGAAGATACTGGCCGCTGTCATAGTGGCACCCTGGGGGTGCCGCCCGCCTCAAAGGGGTGCCATTGTGGCAGGCCAATGCGAAATGCGGAATGCGAAGTGCGAAATGAACGGCGAAAGGCGACAATCGCCCATTTAGCCGTCCGCCGCGGCGGACGCGTGTTGTGAGTCAGGCGTGCGAAAACAAAGGATTGCCCATGCCCCCCTGCACCATCCGCCCGGCCACGCCCGCCGACCTGGACGCCATCAACACCATCTACAACCACTACGTCCTCCACTCGACGTGCACCTACCAGACCGAGCCGTCCACCCTTCCACGTCCGCTCCGCCTACCGCCACACGGTCGAGAATTCGGTCTACGTCCGCCACGACCTTCAGCGGCGGGGGATCGGCTCGGCCCTGCTGGCCGACCTCATCGAGCGAGCCCGCCGGCTCGGCCACCACACGATCCTGGGCGTCATCGACGCCGAGCAGGCGCCCAGCATCGCCCTTCACGAGCGGTTCGGCTTCCGACGGGCGAGCCACCTGCGCGAAGTGGGCCACAAGTTGGGCCGCTGGCTCGACGTGGTCCACGTGCAGTTGATCCTGTGACCCGAAACCGCGTCACCGCCGCCCGCCCGCGCGGTTAACCTTACGGGGCGCAATCATTCACACAGGGCCGCTTTCGTGATGCACCGCCAACGCATTGCCTTGACCCTCGCCGCCACGTGGCTAGTGGCCGCAAGCCTCGGCGCGCTCCCGCCCCGCCCTGCCTTGGCCGCCATCCCCAAGCCCGCCGACATGGCGGCCGACGTCGTCGTCTCCGGCCGCACGACGACGGCCCGGAACGTCGCGGTCGTCCGGGCCGGCGACGAGATTCCCGAAACGTTCGCCAGCCGCCGCATCGGCAACACGCCCGGTTTCTCGTGGTGGGTCAGCCGGCACTACGCCCTCAAGACCGATTATCCCGAGGCCAAGGCCCGGTTCTACCTCACGCTCCTGGAGATGGCCTACCCGCACTACGTGGAGCTCTTCGGCCGTGAAATCCCCGGCATCGGCGAGAAGCGCATGGCCGCCTGTTACGCCTCGAGCACCGGGAACCTCGCGACGGCCCTCAAGTCCGACGGCATCAACTGGGCCATCCAGGCCGGCGGCATCACGTTCGAGGGATTCAAATGCGCCTATATGTACCCCAGCGGCACGCTCGATTACCACCAGCGGTACATCCTCCTTCACGAGTGCGCCCACCTGTACCAGCAGTGCCTCACGGGGTCGGGCTACACCGCGCCGGAGTGGTACGGCGAGGGCGTGGCCGACTCGCTCGCCAGCCACGTCTGGGAGAAGGCGGCGCTCCGCCTGACCGTCCACGTCTTCGACAAGCCCACCACGCACGACTACTTCGACGAGGGGATGATCGCCCTCGGCCGCAAGCCGATGACCGCCCGGGAGATTCACGACCAGCCGGGCGCCGCGCGCGGCGTCTCGTTCCTCTTCGCGTGTTTCTTCCTGAACGATCCCGACCGGTCGCAGAAGCTTCGCCTGTACCGCGACGAGATGTTCCGCCTCAACCGCCAGAGCCATAGGCCCTGGTCCGACCGGTTCATGCAGGACCTCTTCGGCCCGTGGGACAAGACCGACGCCGCCTTCCGCGCCTGGCTCGCGGGCATCCACCAGACGTTCCATTACGCCGAGTGGGGCTGGGAGCAGGACGCCGACACGCTCTGGTCCTACGGATTCGCGAAGGGCGGGAGGCTCTCGGAGACCGACGTGTACCTCCCGCCGGGCGAGAAGCCCGCGTATCTGCCCTGGCGGATGGACTACCCGCTCCGGCCCATGTCGCCCCTGGCGGGTCCCGTCGAGCGCGGCACGGCGGAGCCGTCGGTCGGGTGCCTCATCGACTTCTCGCGCTGCCCTGGCAGGGGGCGGGCGGGGATCGGCCTGGGTCTCGTGG
>JAPLML010000295.1 GCA_026387055.1 Planctomycetota bacterium
AGCACCTTCATCCGCGCCATGTCGGGCGTGGTGTAGAGCGTGAAACCCTCGTGCCGCAGGGCGTCCAGCGCGAACCGCGCGAGGGCCAGCTCCAGCAGCACCGCCTCGTTCTTGAGGAAGTAGAAGTTCGCGCCCGTGACCCTCGTGGCGCTGTCGAAGTCCAGGAGGTCCAGGGCCTCGCCGATGGCCACGTGGTCTCGCGGCTTGAAGGAGAACCGGGGCGGCGAGCCCCAGCGCCGAAGCTCTCGGTTGAAGCTCTCGTCGGGCCCGATGGGGGAGTCGGGGTGCGTGAGGTTCGGGATGCGGGCCTGCTCCTCGCGCAGGTCCGCCTCGACCTTCTCGAGGGCGGCCTCGCGCTCGGCGATCGCGCCCTTGAGGGCCGAGGCCTCCTCGACCATCGCCTGGCGCTCCGCCGGGGCGGCCTTTTGGAGGCGCGCCGCGAGGTCCTTGCGGCGCGTGCGCAGCCGATCGAGCTCGACGATCCGGGCCGACCGCTCGTCGGCCAGACGCAGCACCCTGTCGATGTCGGCGGTCATCCGCCGGTTGGCGGTGTTCGCGCGGACCTCCTCGGTCCGCGTGCGGATGGTCTCAAGGTCGAGCATGGAGGCCTTTCGTGCAATGACATCTTGCCGTCGGATACTGTCTCCCGCCGCTTCCGCGGCGGGCTCGAAAAGCTATTCTGCCGCAACGGGGCGCGGGATGCAAGGTTTTCGCAAGTCTTGCAGCGTAGGCGGCGGAAGGTAGAATGACAAGCGCCATGCCCGCGAACCTGACGCCAGCGTATCACAAGGCGGAAGAGGCCTTCCGCCAAGCCAAGTCGGCGGCCGAGAAGATCGCCGCCCTCGAGGAGATGTACGCCACCCTCCCCAAGCACAAGGGGACGGAGAAGATGCAGGCGGACATCCGGCGCCGCCTGGCCAAGTTCCGCGAGGCGGGCGAGCAGGGCAAGGGCCACACGGGCGTCGACCGGTTCCACGTCGAGAAGCACGGGGCGGGGCAGTTCGTCCTCATCGGCACGCCCAACGCGGGCAAGAGCGCCCTGGTAGGGGCGCTGACCAAGGCCCACGTCAACGTGGCGCCGTACCCGTTTGCCACGCACGGCCCCGTGCCGGGGATGATGCCGTACGAGGACATCCAGATTCAACTTGTCGACCTTCCGCCCGTGACGGCCGAGGGGATGGTGTCCGGCATGATGGGCACGGTGCGGGCCGCCGACGGCATCCTGGTGTGCGTGGACCTGGCGGCCCCGGACCTCCTGGACCAGGTGGACGTGTGCCTGAAGGTGCTGGAGGCGCGGAGCGTGGTACCGCCGGGCCGCGAGGTGCCGGAGGGCTGCCAGGCGAAGCGGATGATCCTCGTGGGCACGAAGGCGGACCTGCCCGGCGCTGCGGAGAACTTCGAGGCCCTCAAGGAACTCCACGCGGGCCTGGCCCCGATGGTGGCGGTAAGTGCGCAGACGCTCCAGGGGCTGGGGGAAGTTCCGCGGCTGTGTTTCCGCCTGCTCGGCATCGTTCGTGTTTACAGCAAGGAGCCGGGCAAACCGCCGGACATGGCACTACCGTTCATCCTGCCCCAGGGGAGCACGGTGCTGGACATGGCGGCGGCGATCCATCGCGACATTGCCCAGCACCTGAAGCGTGCCCGCATCTGGGGATCGAACACCTACCCGGGCCAGGCCGTCAACCGCGATCACGTGCTGACCGACCGCGACATGATTGAACTGCACGTCTAATGCCACAACGCCACTTCGCGCGGCGACCGTTATCTCGCCGCTGGGGGGCAACTGCCGCGCGGTGGGTCAGGTCGAAGACTCGCCGTGGCGAGAGACCCACCGCGCACGAGGTTAAGTGGCCTTGTTTGGGCTTGACGCTTGCCGAATCTTGGACTAGAGTATGCTGGGGCGATAAGGTAATGCGGAATGCGGTGTGAGCGGCCGTGTGCCTGCAGGGGGGTTTTCATCATCATTCCGCAGTTCTCGGCATGCCGCACTTTCTTTTCGAGGTGAGGTGATCATGCTCGGGCCACGCAAGAAGATCGGCGAGATCCTGCAAGAGTGGGGCAAGATCAACGACAAGCAATTCCGCGACGCCATGGAGCGGCAGTCCAAGAGCGGACGGAGGCTCGGCGAAGTCCTCATCGCCTCCGGCGCCTGCACCCAGGCCGACGTGGCCAAGGCCCTGGCCCTCCAGTTCGACATGGAATACGTGGAGCTCGACATCGGCACCATCAACCCGCAGGTCATGGAGATGATGCCCGATGCCATGATGAAGGAGTACCAGATCATCCCGCTGGACTATGCCGACGGGCGTCTCAAGGTGGCCATCACTGACCCGCTGGACCTGGAATCGGTCGACGCCATCCGGTTTCGCCTGAACATGGACGTGGACTGTGTGCTGGCGGCGCGGGAGCAGGTCGAGCAGATCATCGCGAGCTACACGGAGCAGTCGGAATCCGAGAGCGTGGACTCGATGCTCCAGGAGTTTACGGCCACCGACGTCCAGTTCGAGGACCGCGGCGAAGAGGGGTCGGAGCTCCACGCCGAGGCGGCCCCGATCATCCGGCTGGTGCAACTGATGATCACCGAGGCCGTCCGCATGAGGGCGAGCGATATCCACATCGAGGCCTTGTCGACCCGGCTGCGGATCCGGTACCGCATCGACGGCGTGTGCGTCGAGCGCGACGCCCCGCCGAAACGGCTCCAGGGGTCGATTGCGACCCGTATCAAACTCATGGCGGGGATGCAGATTGAGGAGAAGCTGCTGCCGCAGGACGGCCGTATCCGCATGAAGCTGGACGGCGAGGACCTTGACTTCCGCGTCTCGACCCTCCCGTCCTACCACGGCGAGAGCATCGTCATGCGTATTCTGCGGCGCGAGAGCATCAACCTGGGCCTCGATTCGCTGGGGTTCCTGCCCGATGACTACGAGGTGTTCGAGAAGCTCATCGCCCGCCCCAACGGCATCTTCCTGGTGACCGGTCCGACGGGTTCCGGCAAGACCACCACTCTCTATGCGGCCCTCAATAAGCTGAACACCCCGGACCGCAAGATCATCACGGCCGAGGACCCGGTGGAGTACCACATCTCGGGAATCAACCAGTGCCAGGTGAACGAACAGATCGAGTTGACGTTCCAGCGGATTCTGAGGGCCATGCTTCGCCAGGCGCCCAACATCATCCTGGTCGGTGAAATCCGCGATATTGAGACGGCAGAGATGGCCATCCAGGCCGCCCTGACCGGACACTTGGTATTCAGTACGCTTCATACCAATGATGCGCCCTCTGCGATCACCCGTCTGATCGACATGGGCGTCAAGCCGTTCCTCGTCGCCAGTTCCGTGCAGGCCATCATGGCCCAGCGGCTGATCCGCGTCCTGTGCCCGGAATGCAAGCAGATCGATCCGGACATCGATCTGGTGACGCTCCGGGGCATGGGCGTGACCGAGGAGCAACTAACCCAGGCGACGTTCTTCAAGCCCATGGGGTGCCCGAAGTGCCACAATGTGGGTTATCGCGGCCGGTTGGGCATGTTCGAGGTCATGGTGATGAACGCGGAAATCCGCGAGTTGGCCTTCAAGCACCGTCCCCTGGCGGAAATCCGCCAGGCGGCCCGGGCCATGGGGATGCGGAACCTGATGGAGGACGGCCTGATCAAAGTCCTGAGGGGGATCACTACCCTGGATGAGGTCCTGGCGCGGGCGGCGAAGGACCCCGTGGCGGTTTGACGGGCGTCAACCGCCGGATTTGCGCCCCTCCGGGTTGTCGTCGACCCCGCGGCGGTTGTACAATACAATCGGTAAAGAGTGTGTTTGCCCAGAGGCGGCACGATGATACAGATTGACAAGCTCCTCCAGTTCGTCGTCGCGAAGAACTGCTCGGACCTGCACCTGCACGTCGGGCGCCCGCCCTCCGTTCGCCTCCACGGCCGCCTCAAGAGCCTGGAAACCGAGACGCTCACGCCGGAGGACACGGCGGGGATCATGCGGGGGATCACGCCCGAGCGGCAGCAGCAGGAACTGGAGCAGGTCGGCTCGTGCGACTTCGGGTTCAGCTTCCTGGACAAGGCCCGCTTCCGCGTGGCGGTCTTCAAACAGCGAGGCAACGTGGGGCTGACGCTGCGGCTCATTCCGACCCGCCTGATGAGCCTTCAGGAGATCGGCCTGCCGCCGGTCGTCGAATCGCTCCTCAGCCGCACGCGCGGGCTCTTCCTGGTCACCGGGCCGACAGGGTCGGGCAAGACGACCACCCTGGCCTCGATGGTCAACTACATCAACGAGAACTTCGACCGGCACATCATCACCGTCGAAGAGCCGATCGAGTACTACCATTCCCACAAGAAGTCCATCATCAACCAGCGCGAGCTCGGGACGGACGTCATCAGCTTCGAGGAGGCGGTGCGGCGGGCCCTGCGCGCCGACCCGGACGTCATCCTGATCGGCGAAATGCGCGACCTGCACACGATGGAGGCGGCCATCCGCGCGGCCGAGACCGGCCACCTCGTCTTCTCCACGCTCCACACCACCGGCGCCGCCGGGACGGTCAACCGGATCGTCGACGCGTTCCCGGTGGAACAGAAAGACATGGTCCGCGTGCAGTTGGCCAGCTCGCTGATGGCCGT
>JAPLML010000089.1 GCA_026387055.1 Planctomycetota bacterium
AACTCGCCGAAGAGGTGCCCCATGCTGCTGGCGAACTCCGGGGCGGCGCGGCCGACGGGCCGGGCGGCAGTGACGCGCGGGGGCAGGAACTGGACCCCGTAGCAGATCTGGAAGACCCGCGTCTTGCCCCGGATCGCGCGGCAGACGGCCCGCAGGTAGGCCGCCTCCAGGAGCCGCACCGCCTGGAGGTCCAGCTCCTTCTCCGCCAGGGCGTCGGCCATCAGCGCGTTGAGGGTCGCCTCGCTCACGGGCCGGAAATCGATCTGCGAGGAAACCCACGCCACGAGGGCGTGCTTGCCGCTCCAGTCGAGGCGGTTGTAGAACGCCGCCACCGCCTCCTCGAGGGCGGCCGGATTTGTGACGTCGCGCCCGAAGTGCTTCGAGAGGTCCTGGAGCCGATCGCGCCAGGTCCACGCCTCGTGGATGCCGCTCATCGGCGCCTTCTCGACGGTGAAACGGATGCCCCCGTCGTACTGCCCCGGCGCGAGGGGCGACACATCCGTCGCGCTCGACAGGGCGCGAACGATGTGGGCCCGGTCGAAGACCTCCTTCGGCCACGCGGGGCGGGCCGTGCGGGCCTCAAGCGCCGCCTGGAGGCGCGGCAGGCTCGCGGCCGTCAGGGGTTCGTCGAACTCGTACAGGTCCCGCAGGATCCTGCGGAGGATCCAGCCGAAGCCGGTGGTCTCGACGCCCGGCCAGCAGGCGAGGAAGTCCTCGTACGGCCGGCCGCGGCCGTGCATCTGGCCGTCGGGCCAGAGCTTCTCCTCCGCCAGGCCCGATGAACGCAAGCCATACATGAGCATGTGATAAAACAGGAGCGCCCCGGGGTCCTGGGCCGCGAGGAGGTCGCGGTTCAGGTGGCTGTGGACGTCGACGGCCGGCAGGTCGCCGATGGCCTTGAACAGCTCGTCGCGAAGCATGCGGTAACCTCGCTTTCGGTCGTCGACAACATGACGCGCCAGCGCGGCGGCTAACCAGGATGCTTGTACCCCCCGACCTCGACGAAGGCGTCGCAGGCGAGGTCCTGCCACTTCGGCTCCAGGCCAATGGCCTTCTCGTCGCCGTAGCGGCAGGCGATGAATCCGCCGCCGTGCCCGCCCAGGCAGGTGCAGAGGCGACGGGCCTCGTCGCGGATCTTCCTCGCGCTCTTCGACTGGAGCGTCCGCTGGATGTCGACGGGGCACTCGAATGCCACGCGCCCGCCGAACGCGGCGTCGAGCCGCTCGACGCCATGCAGGCTCGGTTGGTCGAACTGGAGGACCTTGATCCCGGCGCCGATGAGGTCCTCGATAATGTCCCACACGTTGCCGCAGGAATGCATCCACACGTCGATCCCAACCGAGGCCGCCGCGCGGCACAGCCGCTGGAGCTCCGGCAGGAAGAGCCGGCGGAACGTCGCAGGCGACATCAGCAGGCGGTCCTGCGTGCCCCAGTCCTCGGGGAACATGACAGCGTCGGCCCCGGCTTCCGCCAGGCGGCGAACGCCCTTCTCAAGCTCGTCCATCACGATGCCGTTGAGGCGCCGCACGCGGGCCGGCTCCAGCAGGCAGTCGGCCAGGAAGTTGTCGAGCCGGCGGATGTAGCGGCTGATGGAGAACGCGCAACCGGGGATGCCCCCGATGCGGTACTTGCCCTCGGCCTTGGCGAACGCCTCGCGGGTTCGTGCGTAGCGTGCCGCGATGCCGTAGTCCGGCGGGCGGTACGTGTCGAGCTGGTCCCAGTCGGTGATCGCGCCCTGGAACACCTCGCCGCGCTTCGAGGTGGCGCCGATGGCCCGCCACCGGCAGCCCCACTCATCGACGTAGCACTCGGCGTTGCCCTCGGTCCAGCGGCGCTCGTGGAAGCCCGGGTCGGGCCCGATGCCCGCGTGGACGACGTCGCACGGCCACGGGGCGGGCAGATCGTAGCCGATCCGCGGGGCGCCGTCGAAGGCGATGACTTTCTTGATCAGCGTGCGGGAATCCATTCTGCGCCCTCGCAGGACCTGCCGCCGCTGCCGCGGCGGGCTCGATCGGCATGGCTACGGCATCACTTTGCCTTCGGGGGTGTCCCACTTCTGGGCCTCCGGCGTGGCTTCGCGGTCGCGCGGCGCCAGGTGCTCGCAGACGAACCGCACGGCGTCGGCCGGATCGTCGGTCACGTGGATGAGGTCCATGTCCTCGGGCGAGATGTACGCGAACTCCTCGAGCACGGTCTCGCGGAGCCACTTCACCTGGCCGCTCCAGAAACCCGTCCCAAGGAGCACCACCGGCAGGCGGTGGATCTTGCCGGTCTGGATGAGCGTGATGACGTCGAAGAATTCGTCGAGCGTGCCGTAGCCGCCGGGGAAGATGATGAGGCCGACGGCATACTTCGAGAACATGACCTTGCGGACGAAGAAGTACCGGAAGTTGATGACCTTCGTCAGGTACGGGTTGGCGACCTGCTCGAAGGGCAGAAGGATGTTGAGCCCGACGCTCTCGCCGCCGGCCTCCTTCGCCCCGCGGTTGGCGCCCTCCATGATGCCCGGGCCGCCGCCCGTGATGACCGAGAAGCCCGACTCGGCGATGAGGCGGCCCACCTCGACCGCCTTCCGGTAATACAACTGGTCCGGCGTGGCGCGGGCCGAACCGAACACGCTGATGCCCGGAGGCACGCGGGCCATCATCTCGAAGCCATCGACGAACTCCGCCATGATGCGAAAGACCCGCCACGGGTCCTGGCCGAGAAACTCCGAACTCATGCAAGGCTCCTTCCCATGCGGACGCTCCCCCCAGGGCCGCCGCCCGCCCCGCCCTGACCCACACTGTATAGGGAGAGCCGGCAGGTTGTAAATAGGCCAGCGAAAGGTTCTGCTTAAGATTGAGCCGGCCTCCCGCCGATGAACCTACGGAGAGCGTCGGGAGGCCGCCGGAGGTGCGTGCGCGGTCGCCGCGGCGACCCGCCTGCCTGAGGTGGCGCAGGATGTATAAACAATACTTTCGCCTCCGCGAAGAGCCTTTCAACATCACGCCCGACCCGCGGTTCCTTTACCTGACCGCGCAGCATCGCGAGGCGCTCAACCATCTGCTCTATGGCATCCGGCAGCGCAAGGGCTTCATCTGCCTGACGGGCGAGGTCGGCACGGGCAAGACCACGCTCTGCCGCGCCCTGCTGCGCGAGCTCGGCGAGACCTTCC
>JAPLML010000652.1 GCA_026387055.1 Planctomycetota bacterium
AAAAAAACCATGATGTCAAGCCACGAAGCAGTACGCGGCCCTGCGGCCCCGTAAGGCGCACGGTGGCTAGGTACTACCTGGCGACCGGGCGGCGGCAAGGCCACGCGAGGCAGTCGCGCTTGGCCGTGGCGCTGGAGAGGAAGAACAACGAGACGGTTGAACTTCTCAGGAAGGCAGGGGCAAAGGAGTAACGGCGGCACGTGATGGTGGCCGCGGTCGGCCAGTGCGGCGGGCGCTCCGTTACATGTGAGATGAAGGGCAGCCGGGTGGCACGGCCACGCGCTGTTGCGTGGCCGTGCATAGTCACGTGGGGGAGCAAGCATGGTCACGCAACGGCGCGTGACCGTGCCACCCACGCCAAACACGTACAGGCGCGTGGCCGTGCCACCCGGCAATCGGGTGTTACCCGGAAGACGTGCCGGGGCTGCGCCCCGGCCTACACGTCCCCGGAGCGGAGGGGCCGGTGGGGAAAACGTGTAACCTTCTTGCCGCCGCGGGTCAGTAAGGGGTGGATCGGACCCCTCGGCGAGCACATGGCCGTCGGGGGGTTCGGGGTCGCCGCGGCGACCGGCGGACGCTGGTGGCCGCGAGAGAGAAAGGGGATACCCGTGATACCTCTTGATGGCTTCCTCGGAACGGTTATGGCTCCTGCCGCCAGAATGGCCTGGGCACCACTCCTCCTGGGCGGGTGCGTCGCCGTCGCCCTCGTCCTGGCGGCCGTGATTGTGCTGATCGTTTACCTGGTGCGGCGGCGAAAGCCGTCCGGCGCGGAGCCGAAGCCCCCGTCGGCCCAGCCGCCCGCTCCGCCTCCGCCCGCCCCCGCGGCCCCCGCCCGGCCTGGGGGCCGATCCGAACTTCGCCGAGCGGTTCACGCGGGAGGCCCGCTCGCTGGCCCGCCTCGGCCATCCCAACATCGTGGCGGTTTACGATTTCGGCCAGGCGGGCGATCTTTACTACTTCGTCATGGAATACGTGGACGGCGTGAGCCTGCGGCAGATGGAACGCGGCCAGCGCCTCGAGCCCCGGCAGGCCCTGAGCGTCGTGATGCAGGTCTGCGAGGCGCTCCAGTTCGCCCACGACGAGGGGATCGTCCATCGCGACATCAAGCCCGGCAACATCCTGATCGACACGAAGGGCCGGGTGAAGATCGCCGATTTCGGCCTGGCCAAGCTGCTGGCCCGCGCGCCGACGGATTTCACGCTCACGCGCCCGCAGCAGGTCATGGGCACGCCCGCCTACATGGCCCCCGAGCAGATCGAGCATCCGGCCGATGTCGACCAGCGGGCCGACATCTACTCGCTCGGCGTGGTGTTCTACGAGATGCTCACCGGGGAACTGCCGCTCGGCCGCTTCGCGGCGCCATCGCAGAAGGTCCAGGTGGACGTGCGGCTCGACGAGGTGGTCTTGAAGACTCTCGAAAAGGAACCCGAGCGCCGCTACCAGCAGGCCAGCCAGGTGCGGACCGACGTGGAGGCGATCAGCCGCGCGCCGCAGGCGCCGGCCGCCGCCCCGCGCCCCGGCGCGGGCCAGGCGACCAAGCGGTCCTGGAGCGTGTGGGCGGTGGTCGCGGCCGTGATCGCCGGCGTCTTTCTCATGGGGCTCGTCCTCCTGGTTGTCATCGCCCTGGCCGGCCTCTTCTTTGGGCTGCTCAGCCACCCGGTCAGCCGCCCTTCCGCGCCTCTGCCGCCCTCGGTATCGATGCTGCCGCCGCAGCCGCCTGGGCACGCGGTGGCGACGTTGCCGATGGTCGAACTGAAGCGCTATCCGCTCGACAGCCTCGAAGGCGTCCTCACCACGGAGGGCGTGGAACTTGATAGGACGATCTCAAGCGACGGCCACGGGTCGTTGAAGATCACCGTCGACGGGCCGAGAACCGTGCTCCTGTTCGAGACCGGCCCCATCGACGGCGAGAACGCCCGCCTCATGTACCAGGCCAGGCTGCGGACCGAGGCCCTGGCGGGCCAGGCGTACCTGGAAATGTGGTGCCGCTTCCCCGGCCTGGGAGAGTTCTTCTCCCGCGGCGTCGATCACCCGCTTACGGGCACGATGGATTGGAAAACCGCCGTGACGCCCTTCTTCCAGGAAAAGGGCCAGATCGACAACGTGAGACTCAACCTCGTGATCACCGGCAAGGGCACGGTCTGGATCGACGACATCCGCCTTTCTCGAGCGCCGCAGTAGCAGTCGTACAACGCCACTCTGCGCGGCGGGTCGGGAGGCCGTACGTGTTTGGCGTGGGTGGCACGGTCACGCGCCGTTGCGTGGCCGTGCACTTCGGACTAGCACAGCGCACGGCCACGCAACAGCGCGTGGCCGTGCCACCCGGGTCACGCCCGCCGCGAAGAACGTTTTGCATCCGGCGGACGTGGATGCTATGCTCTCGGTCGTTTCCGGTCAAGGAGACCGCCACGATGACTATCGCCGACGAGCTTCAGAAACTCGAGCAACTGCATCGGTCGGGCGTCCTTTTCGATGAAGAGTTCGCCAAGGCCAAGGCCGCGCTTCTCTGCGGCCCGCCGCCCGCGCCCCCTCAGGCCGGCCCCGCCGCGGCCGATCCTGCCGCCATCGACCGGCAGACGAGGCAGTGGGCCATGTTCCTGCACTTGTCGCTCCTGGCGGGCTTCATGGTGCCCCTCGGAGGCCTGGTGCTGCCCATCGTGATCTGGCAGATCAAGAAGGCGGAGTTGCCAGGGATTGATGTCCATGGCAAGATTGTTGTCAACTGGATCATCTCCGCGTTTCTCTACGCCGTCGGGTGCGTGATCCTGGTCCTCGCGATCGTCGGCATTCCCCTGTTGATCGCCCTCGGGGTCCTTGGGGTCGTCTTCCCCATCATCGGCGCCGTCAAGGCCAACGACGGCGAGGTCTGGAAGTATCCCCTGTCGATCCCCTTTCTGAAATAGGAGCGACCCAAGCCCGCCGGGGAAGCGGCGGGAGACACCCAACCTAAGGAGCCTCCCATGACGCAAGCCGCCCCGCCTCCCCCCCGCCCACTGCCT
>JAPLML010000388.1 GCA_026387055.1 Planctomycetota bacterium
CCAGCTCGCGCCGGACGAGGGCCGGAAGACCGGGCAGTGGACGTGGAAGCGCGTGACCGTCGACACCGCCTACCTCGACTTCACGGCCCTGCTGGGCAAGGCCAGGGATTCCGTGGCCTACGCATGTACGCACGTCTATTCTGAGACGGGCGGCCCCTTCCGCGTGAACCTGACGTGCCCCGGCCCCTCGCGGGCGTACGTCAACGGAAAGGCGGCCCCGCCGTTCGGCACCCGGCTCAACCTGGTCCTTGCGAAAGGCTGGAATCGCATTCTCCTGAAGGTGGCGCCGGGCGAGGAGGACTGGTTCGCGGTGCCCGTGTTTCACGCCTGCGGCACGCCGGAGTGCGAGGAGGCCGGCATCGCCTGGCGAACGCCGCTGCCGGGCGTCGCCCCCGCGTTCTACGGCGGCGGGACGGGCGTCGGGGCGCCGGTCATCGTCGGCGACCGGCTCTACCTGCTCAGCGAGCCGAACGATCTTATCTGCATCAATAAGACCGACGGCAAGGTGCTGTGGGTCCGCCGCCAAAGCTATTTCGAGGCCGCCACCGACGCCGAGCGGCAGCACCCCGCCTGGAAAGACGCCGAGGCCGTGGTCGCCCGGATCGACGCGCTCACCGCCGCCTTTGTCGCCGGCACGGCCTCGGCCGCGCAGCTTCAGGAGAAGGCCGCGCTCGAAAAGGACCTCCAGAACCAGATGGAGCGCGTCGACCCCGAGAAGTACCGGCGCGAACCGACGCCCGACGTGGGCTTCTCCGGGTTCACCCCCGTCACCGACGGCCGCTCCATTTACGTGTGGTCCGCCAGCGGCGTGACCGCCTGCTACGACCTCGACGGCAACCGCCGATGGATCCGCGTGGACCGGCTGCCCGCCGTCGAGCACGGGTTCTCCTCCTCCCCCCTGCTGGTGGATGGCAAGCTGGTCGCGTTCATGCGCGACCTGCTGGCCTTCGACGCCGCCACGGGCCGCCTTGCCTGGCAGATCCCGGTGGCGGACCGCAGCGGCCTCAACCCGGGGAATTTCTTCCACGCATCGCCCATCGCCGTCGCCATCGGCGGCACGCCGGTCATCGTCCTGGGCAACGGCAGCCTCGTGTGGGCCGCCGACGGCAAAGTGCTCGGCGCCAGTCCCAAGGCGACCAGACAGTCGGTCGCGTCGCCGGTGGTTGACGGCAGGACGCTCTACGTGCTCTCCTCGGGGAGCATGCAGCTCTTCATCCACCCGTTGCCCGACGCGCTCGCCGATCCGCTCAAGCTTCCGGAGCGCGCCGTCGACGTCAAGACCGCGCCGTTCCCCACGTACTACCTTCCCTGGCACCTCGCCTCGCCCGTGATCCACGAGGGCCTGGCGTACCTGGTGAACAACTCGGGCGTGCTCACCGTGGTGGACGTGGAGGCCGGCCGGATCGTGTACCAGAAGATGCTCGACCTCGACACCTGCCAGTCAGCCAACGAAGGGGCGGCGCGGGGCATCGGCGCGAGCCCGGCCCTCGCGGGCGGGTACCTCTACGTCCTGGGCAACAACGGGGCGGCGCTCGTCATCCAGCCGGGCCGGGTCTACAAGCAGATCGCCAAGAACAAGCTCGAGAGCGTCGTCATGGCCGGACACTGGGCCGAGCGGCAGGAACGATTCGTCGCCAATCCCGTCTTCGAGGGTAAACGTCTCTACATCCGTGGCGAGGGAAACCTCTACGCCATCGGGCCGCGCTGAGCGCTTGGCCCACGGCCTGAGGTGTAGGCCGGGGCAACGCCCCGGCTGGCCCTCAACCCAGGCACCGACGCCGGGGCTTCGCCCCGGCCTACGTTAGCGTGCGTGCTGGCATACCCCCTTCTCACCGCCCCTGGGCCTCGCGAACGTATTCGTGCAGCAGGCCGCCGCGCCCGTCGATGAGGCGGACCTTGGCTTGCCGGCGGTCGAACGCCAAGTGGGCAAACCCGAAGCTGGACCGCGAGAACGGCCCGTGGTCGCCGTCGCCGTCTTCGCGGAGCCGTCCGCCCCCGCCGCCGAGGACCAGGAAACTCGTCGGCCAGCCGTCGATCTCCAGATGTTCCAGGGCGTGGTCGTGTCCGCACAGGTAGAAATCGACGCGATACTTCTTGAAAATCGTCCCCCACTCCTTCTGGAGCTTGGCACCGTCGCCATGCGTGCCGTTCGAGAACAGCGGACGATGCGCCCCGCACAGGGTCCACGGCGCACGCGGCTTGGCGAGCTCATCCGCCAGCCACTGCCGCTCGGCCTTCCAGTCCTTCGAGGACATCTCGGATACGTTGCTGTCGAGCATCAGGATGGTGACGAGCGGGTTCCTGGCCGGCAGGTCCAGGCGATACCACCGGGCAGGCATCTTCCACCGCGAATCGGGGTGCGCTTTCGCATAGTCCATCTCGATGCGCCGGTTGCTGGATTCGCAGTCGTGGTTTCCCAGAACCGCGTAGAACGGAAAGTTGAGTCGCTTGGCGTCGTACGTTGCCTCGAAGATCGTCTCCAGTTGCGGCTTCTTGTCCTTCTTCAAGTGCACCCGGAAGTTGTCGCCGAGCAGGAGCGCCGCCTGGATCGGGTCTCTCTGCGCGGCGGCGTACCGGGCCATCGCGGTGGCCGTTGTCGGCGGGTTGCCGTCGCGATACTCCCAGTCGCCGACCGCCAACAGGTCAACACGCTCCGGCGTCGTTTCCGTCGGGGCCGGACGCGCCGTCTCAGCCCCCAGCGCCGCCCCGGCGAGAAGGAGGCACGCCAGGAGACAGAAACCCACTCGGTATTGCCCCATCAGGTCCCTCGCTGTCCGCAGGATGTCTTTGTCCATACCCCTGCCTGGAAGCATACCCAGACACGGATGAGAATCCGATGAGAAAACAGGGGGGCTGTGCGCGCATAAACAACGAGGAGAAGAAGTAGAATATCCCCTTTCCCCTCCCGCGCCCTACACCGCCATCATCCCTGCCCGCCCTGGCGGGCGCCGCCGGTGCCGGTGCCTGGACTGCGGCCAGGTGAGAACCGACAACGAATACGTGTAAGGTGCGCCTGAGCCACCGCGCCAAGGAGCTACAGGAAATGCAACAGACTATCTCGCGGTCGGCTCCAGGCGACGGTTAGGAGGCAGTCCCTTCTATCTTGAGCCATCCCTCTTTCTCGCAAAACTCGGCAATTTCGCCGTAATCTACGGTAATCCACATTTCTCTTGGATGATCGTGAAAACCAAGGACATCTTGTCCCCCGTTGCGGACAACGAAATTAGTGCACTTCTTTAGCCGCCGCTGAGTAATCGGGCCTCTCTCAGATAAATCTGTGATAAGGCACCCGTCCATATAGACTTTCGGATCAGCAACCGTGGCAACAGCATGAAGAACAATGCTCCGGTAATTCTTGGGAGATACCGGTATCAACTCAGCCTTGCGTTCCTGCTTCTTCCTTCTGAACCAGCCAAACATGGTGACTCCTAACGTGGCGGCTGACACGCCGACCGAACTGCACCACGCGTAGCAGGTTGGGTTTAGCCGCTTGTTCGCCGCGCGTCGCAGTGGTAGAGACAACGATAGTCTGCCCAGAATCGCTCGCGGACCTCCGCGACTCCATCATGATACGCCTCGAAGAACCCGGGCTTGTTCCACTCGACGGGGTAGCAGTAGCGCTCGCCCTCGTCGCCGACC
>JAPLML010000202.1 GCA_026387055.1 Planctomycetota bacterium
TGGTCCGGTGTAGGAGGACTTCTGATCCACCGTGGGGCACTTCTGATCCACACTGGGCTTTGAGGTCGCACGGGGTCTTCTGGAGCAGGCCGCGCGGCACGGCCTTGCGCAGGCGAAGGAGATTACACGCACCCCTGCGCGTCTACTGGGACCGCGACCCCAATCCGGCCATCGAGTGTCCGGTCGGCGAGTTCTTCGGCACGGGTTTCGGAAACATGCTCCCGGGCCGCGGCCGGAAGCCCGTTCCAGTCAAGTACGCGGCAGTCCCGCTCGGCATGACCGATGGCTTCTACTACTTCTTCTTGTTGCGAAAAGTCCCCGGTTCGGAGTGCGGCCCTTAGGCCGTACGAGGATACGGGCTAAAGCCCGCACTCCCAACGCGGCTTGCGCCGTGGCTGGCCTTCCGTAACAGAAACTACGCAGCACGAGCTTCGCAGAGTAGCAAATGAGGCGTTTGCCAAAACCGGAAGTCATACTCCACGGCGCCGGGCGCTTGACTCCTCTCCCGCCTTCGCTCACAATGGGGCCAGTCGCTCAAGGAGATGCGGTTGCACCCCTTTCTGAACCCACTCGAGCGCCGGCTCGGCCGCAGCCCTCGCCGGCCCCCATCGGCAAGCCCAAGACGCGGGAAGACCCTGCGGCGACGGAGAGAAATCGGCGACTGTCACTGGTTTCTCTGGTTTCTGAGATGGTAACACTTCAGCCGTCTGAAGCTCCTGCCCCCACCGACCTCGCGTCGGTGGGGCAAAGGATTGACAACTACCCGGCCGGGGCCTCACCCGCCATCTCCCTCTCCATCCGCCCGCCGTACGGCGGGCGGATGGAGAGGGGGCGAGGGGGGTGAGGTGTGCGAGCGGCGCTGTAGCTGTCAATCACCGCTCCACCGAGGCAAGCTCGGTGGAGGCGAAGACTCTGCAAGCGCCACGACAGGGCCGGTGTCAAATCTTCAAATATCAATTATCTCTTGACTTCCCGCCGGCCGCATCTGTAGGATAATGGCATGGGCAGACCCCTCCGAGTGGAATTGGCGGACGGCTTCTTCCACGTGCTCTCCCGGGGCAACGAGCGCCGGGCGATCTTCCACGATGACGACGACCGCCAGCGTTTCCTGGAGCTCATCGGTCTCATGGCCGAGCGCTTCGAGCTGGAGCCTTGGGCGTACGTGCTCATGCCCAACCACTACCACCTCGTGCTCCGCACCCTGCGGCCCAACCTCTCCCGCGCGATGCACTGGCTGGGCGTGGCCTATACCAACGGCTTCAACGCACGCCACCGCCGCAGCGGGCACCTCTTCCAGGGACGCTTCAAGGCGTTCCTCGTGGAGGACGAGAGCTACCTCTCGCGCCTCCTCCTCTACATCCACCGCAACCCCCTGCGGGCCCGCCTCGTCGAGCGGCTGGCCGAGTATCCCTGGAGCAGCTACCTATGCCTGGCCTATCGCCGCAGCGGCCCGGGCTGGTTCCGTCCTGGGCTGACCCTGGGCCTCTTCGGCGGCCGCCCCGAGGACTTCCGCCGCAGCGTCCAGGCCTACAGCGAGGAGGGCGACAAGCTGCTGGAGAACCTCTGGCACGGCGTCCTGCTCGGCAGCCG